>DASRDL010000223.1:0-2795 GCA_035652635.1 Hyphomicrobiaceae bacterium
GTGCGGCAACATGTATGCGCGTCAGCGGGACATGTTCGAGTTGAAGCGCGTCACCTACGCCGAGTGGCGCAAGGCACGGGGGAAAGGTTGAGAGGCATGCGATCGACGCTCCTGCGGCTGCTTGCGACCCTCGCCGTGCTGACGGCGGCGAGCCTTGCCCCGGCGGCGGCTGCCGACTGCGGCAACGACGGCCTCGGCTTCGACGACTGGCTCGCCCGCTTCAAGCGCAGAGCCGCGGCCGACGGCGTCTCGCCGGCGGTCATATCGTCGGCTCTCGCCGGCGTCACCTACGATCCGACCGTGGTGCGCCTCGACCGCTCGCAACGATCGTTCAAGCTGAGCTTCGAGGAGTTCTACGCCCGCCGGGTGGGCCCCGCCCTGATCCGCCGCGGCCGGAGCCTGATGCACACGCACCAGGCGACGCTCGCCCGCATCGAGCAGCGCTTCGGCGTGCCGCCGCCGATCCTGATCGCCATCTGGGGGCTCGAGACCAACTACGGCGCCGACAGCTCCGGCAAGTACTCGATCCTGCGCTCGGTTGCGACCCTCGCCTATGATTGCCGCCGCTCTGAGTTTTTCACCGGCCACCTGCTCGATGCGTTGCGCATCCTGGAGCGCGGAGACCTCACGCTCGCGCAGATGCGCGGCGGCTGGGCCGGCGAGATCGGCCACACCCAGTTCCTGCCCTCCGGCTACTACAAGTACGCCGTCGACTTCGACGGCGACGGGCGACGCGATCTCGAACGCAGCGTGCCCGACATGCTGGCTTCGACCGCCAACTTCCTGAAGGGTCACGGCTGGCAGGCCGGTCAGGGCTGGGAGCCCGGCACGGCCAACTACGAGGTCATCAGGGAGTGGAACCGGGCCCAGGTCTACCAGCGCACCATCGCCGTGATGGCCTCGAAGCTGGCGGAGGCGCCGTGAGGCACCGCGGCTCCGACCCCAGGCCGTCGGCAATGGGCAGTCGGCAGTCGCGCCCCCTGAAATGACGCCTGCCCTGCTCCGATGGCGCTGTCACCAATGGCGCTGTCAGTAGCCAGGCAAAGGTCGCGAAGCTAGGCTCCCGCCGACGACCGACGATCACCCTGGAGGAGCCCCATGCCGACGACCGCCGAGAAGCGCGCTGCCTTCCGCCGCCTGCACGAGAGCGGCTGCTTCGTCATCCCCAATCCCTGGGACATCGGCACCACCCGCTACCTGCAGAACCTGGGCTTCAAGGCGCTGGCCACCACCAGCGCCGGCTTCGCCTGGTCGCGCGGTGCCGCCGACGGCGGGGTGACGCGCGATGCCATGCTCGCCCACATCGCCGAGATTTCCGCCGCCGCCGACGTGCCGGTCAATGCCGACTTCGAGGGCGGCTACGCGCACGAGCCGGCGGGCGTGGCCGAGAGTGTAAGACTGTGCTGCGCCACCGGCGTGTCCGGGCTGTCGATCGAGGACTTCACCGGCGACCGGGCCAAGGCACTCTACGATTTCGACACGGCGGTTGCGCGCGTCAAGGCAGCGCGCGATGCCATCGACAAGGCGGGCGGCGACGTGCTGCTCACGGGGCGCAGCGAGGGCTTCATCCGCGGCCTGCCCGACCTCGACGAGACCATCCGCCGGCTCAAGGCCTATGCCGCGGCCGGGGCCGACTGCCTCTATTGCCCCGGCATCTCGACGCGCGAGCAGATTGCGGCGGTGGTCAAGGCGGTGGCGCCCAAGCCGGTCAACTTCCTGATGGGCGGCCCGAGCGACCTTTCCGTGCGCGACCTGGCGGACCTGGGCGTCAGGCGCATCAGCGTCGGCGGGGCGCTCGCCCGCTCGGCCTGGGGCGGCTTCATGCGCATGGCCAAGGAGATCGCCGACGCTGGCACCTTCAAGGGCTTTGCCCAGGCGGCACCGGGTGCGGACATCGTCAAGGGGCTCAAGTGAGGCCGCGCCTCGGACGCTGCCTCCGGTTCACGTGATTTGCCACTGCGTCGCGCAAGCTCCTAAGGTCGTCGGGGCGCTTGCGCGCCTTCATTGTCGCCTGTCCTTCGTCAGCGTGCAGTGCAAGGAGGACGTCCCATGGCAGAAAGCGTCTACAAGATCATCGAGATCGTCGGTACCAGCCCCACCTCGTGGGAAAAGGCGGCGGCTGCGGCCGTGGAGCGGGCGTCGCAGACGCTGCGCGACCTGCGCGTGGCCGAGGTCTGCGAGCAGGACGTGACCATTTCCGACGGCAAGGTCGAGGCCTACCGCGTGCGGCTGAAGGTCTCGTTCAAGTACGAGGACTGATCGGCCGGCGGCAGGGGGCCGACCCCTCGCCGCCGGAGGCTGTCCGATCGCCGACGTTCGCGCGGGGCCTGTCCCGTCGTGCGTTCAGATGACCTCGTCGCTCTTGTCGTCGGTCTCGCCGTAGCGGCGCATGATGGGCGGCCGGGTGCCGGCATAGAGTTTCTCGATGCCGGGCGCGGTCCTGGCGTTTTCGCGCTCGAACAGCGAGTTACCGGCAAGGTCGCTGTCGACCAGGAACGGCCCGAACCGCTCCACCTCGAGCACCCAGATGGCCTGGGCCAGCCCCAGCTCCTCCACCCAGTAGGTAGCCACGACGCGCCTGATGCCGCGCCCGAGCAGCGCGCCGGTGCCGTAGCCAACCGTCGTGAGATAGATCGCACCGTTGGGCACGAACGAGCGCTTGTAAATCTCGCTCGTCATGCCGCCCTTGCCGATGATGACGTTGCAGCGGGAGAGGGCGAACCAGCCGTCGAGCCACTTGGCGAAGCGGAACGAGGCGGTTGCGGTGACGGCGCCGACGGTGGCGCTGCCGTCGG
>DASRDL010000224.1:0-4454 GCA_035652635.1 Hyphomicrobiaceae bacterium
GACGATGTGGCCGAAGCCCTTGCGCACGGGCGGCGCCACCGGCGGACCGTTGCTCTCGCGCCAGCTCATGCGCAGGCGGCGTTCGCCGTCATGGCCGGCGACCTCCCAGGCGACGGCGACGCGCCCGTCCGGCACCGACAATGCGCCGTACTTGGCAGCGTTGGTGGCGAGCTCGTGCAGGGCCAGGGTGATGCTCTGCACCACGCTGGCCTTGAGCTCCAGTTCCGGTCCGCTCCGCTCGATGCGGCTCGCGGTCTCGGCGAAGGGGGCGAGTTGCGCATCCACCAGCTCGACGAGCGAGGCGCCCTGCCAGTCGCACGCCACGAGCAGGTCCTGGGTGCGGGACATGGCGGCGATCCGCTCCGTGAAGCGCTCCTGGAACCCTTCGAGGCTGCAGCTGTAGCGCACCGTCTGGCTGGCGATCGCCTGCACCACGGCGAGCAGGTTCTTCGAGCGGTGGGCGAGCTCGCGCATGAGGAACTCGATGTGGCGCTCGCGCGCCTTGCGCTCGGCGATGTCGCGGTTGATGGAGGAGATGCCCACCAGCCGGCCGGCCTCGTCGTACATCGGCGCGACGTTGATGGAGGCGTCGATGAGGTGCCCGTCCTTGTGCCGGCGCAGGACGTCGGCATGCACCACCTCGCCGCGGCGGACCCGGGCGTAGACATCGTCGAAGGCTTTGCGCCCCGCCTGGTCGGGACAGAGGATGTCGACCGGCCGGCCGATCGCCTCCTCGGGCCGATAGCCGAACATGCTGACGGCGGCGGGGTTCCAGGACCGGATGATACCGTCGGGCGACAGGCTCACCACGGCGCTCGGCGAGGAGGCGACGATGGCGGCCAGATGCGCCTGCGCCCCCATGCGGGCGTCGAGCTCGAGGGCGGCCTTGCTCAACACCAGGGAAAGCTCGTCCGCCTCGCGCAGCGTCGAGGTGAACGGCAGCACCGGCTTGCCCGCGCCGAGTGCCGCGCCGGCGCGCATGAGCTCGCCGATCGGCCGCGCCATCAGCCGCCCGACGCCGAGGGCGAGCAGCAGCGACAGCGAAAGGAGCGCGACGCCGGACCAGAAGAACAGCGCCCACGCCCGCCGCAGCTGGCCTTCCACCAGCGACAGCGGCGCCCAGGCGGCCATCCGCCAGCCGGTGAGCCTGGAGTAGTGGAAGGCCTGCAGCGAGGGCTGGCCCTCGAAATCCGTCGTCCTGATGACGCCCTCGGAGCGTCCCTCATACTGGCGCTGCGACTCCTCGGGAATCGGCCGGCCCAGGAACTCGCGGGCGAGGCGCGAGCGCGCCATGTTGATGTTCTGCCGGTCGGCGATGGCGGCGAGCCAGCCGGTCGGCAGGCTCTCGCCGGTGATGATCTCCACCAGGCGCTCGGGCTCGAGCGACATGGCGAGCGCATAGGGAATGCTCTTGCCGATCTGCACCGGAACGCTGACCGAGAACATCGGCCGCTTGCCGACCGCATCCACGAACAGGTCGCTCACGTAGGGCTGCTTGGTGTCGCGAGCGATGCGCGGCAGGTCCGGCTCGGTCTCGGCGGACATCGGCAGCGCCGTGCCCCACGGCAATCGCGTGTTGACGAGCTGGCGGCGGCTCTGATCGATCAGCACCACGTGCCACGGCCGCGACCGCAGCGCCTCCTGGGCCTGGATGTGGAAGCTGCGGAAATCCTTGATCGCCAGCGCATCCGAGGTGGCGAGCGTCTCCAGCGTGGTGGTGATGGCGGTGATCTCGCGGTCGACGTCGGCATTGAGCGCGCGGGCGATCGACAGTGCCCGGCGCTCGTTGGCGATGCGCACGGACTGCGAGTACCAGTGCAGCAGGAAGGCGCTGAACAGAAGCACGGGCACGACGATCGCCAGGCCGAACACGCACAGATGCGCGCGCAGCCCGAGCTTCGACCCGCGGAGCGCGGCCAGCATGTTCATCGCCGCCATTGGCCCCGCCCCGTTCCTCCCCAAGAGGGCGGCGAGGTTCCAACTTCCCGGCATGCTTCGTCCCAAAGCTCCGGCTTACGGGCTCCGTCGCGTACGGCCGTCGTCCGGCCGGAAAGAAGGCATCAGCAAATTGTGGCCATTGCCGGCCGGCAGCGACAGCGCCATGCGGCAGCCCGCTTGCGCGCGCATGCTCAACCCTGCCGCGGCCGCCCCTTCTTCGTGAAGGGATACATCTCGGTGATGTCGGCGCCGGGAAGGGCGCCGTCGAGGCGCGTCCAGACGTCGACGACGGTGGCGGCGACCTCGTCGGCGATGCCCGCCGCCCTGGCGTTCTCGAGATAGAGGCGGATGTCCTTGAGCTGCAGCTTGGCCGTGAAGCCGGCGTCGTAGCGCCCGTGCAGGATGCGGTTCGGGAACTTGTCGTCGGTGGCCGAGTTGCGCCCCGAGGAGGCATTGACGATGTCGAGGATGGTCTTCATGTCGATGCCCTGCGAGGTGCCGAAGGCAATGGCCTCGGAGGTGGCGGCGAGTGCGGTGGCGGAGAGGAAGTTGTTGAGCACTTTGACCGCCTGCCCTTGTCCGGGCTTCGGCCCGACGTGGAACGGCTTGCCCATCAGCGCGAGCAGAGGACGGAAGCGCTCGTAGCTCTCCTTCGGGCAGGCGACCATGATGGCGATGGTGGCCTTGTCGGCGCCGGAGGTGCCGCCCGACACCGGCGCGTCGATGTACTCGATGCCGGCACCTGACAGGTGTGCCGCGATCGCCTCCGCCGCCTTGGGGCCGATCGTCGAGGTGTCGATCACGGTTTCCACCTTCCGGCCGGGCGCGGCGCTGAGCTCCCGCGCGACGGCCAGCGAGACGTTGCCGTCGGGCAGCGACAGGATGACGGTGCCCGTCCTCTGTGCCACCTCGGCATTGGACTTGGCGATCGCCGCGCCTTCCGGCGCGCGCGCCGTGCTCGCCGCATCGGCCACCACCAGCGGATAGCCGGCCTTGGCGAGATGCCGGCTCATGCGGTGGCCCATGCTGCCCACGCCGATCCAGCCGATGGTCTGTTTCATGCTCGTCTCCTCGTAGGGTGCAAAAGGCGAAGCCGCATTGCACCGATTTTCCCTGTGATACGCGATGAATCGGCGCAATTCGCCTCCGGCTCTTGCCTGGGCCTACGCCGGCGGCGGCACCACGATGTCCTCGTAGGCGTGGCGCCTGGTGATGAGGCCGGCGTGTTGGAAGATGTCGAGCGTGGCCTCGAAGGCCGGCCGCGTGATCTCCACGTGCGGCGTCCAGTTGCCGAGCTTCTGGTAGGTGGCGATCGTCTTGGCGAGCACGGCCTGATCGATGTCCTTGAAGAAGGGTGCCTCCGCCTTGGCCACCTCGGCGGCCGGCGTGGCCAGAAGCCAGGCGCGGGCCTTGCGGTAGGCGCGCATGAAGCGCCTGGCCATGTCGGTGGCGAGCCACTCGCGCGTGGCGGCGAGGCTCGAGAAGGCGCACGTGCCGCTGGCGTCGGCCAGGGCCGCGACGATGTGGCCCGCGCCGTCGTGCTCGATCTGCTGGGGTCCGGGGCCCTGCAGGTGGACGTAGTCGCCCTCGCCTTTGCGGAAGGCGGCGATCATGTTCTCGGTGGGACCCGCATCGATCAGCTTCAGGTCCTTCACGTCGACGCCCTTCTTGAAGCAGGCATACTTGAACATGGCCATCGGCTGGCCGCCGTGGTCGACGATGACCTTCTTGCCCCTGAGCTTGTCCCAGGTGAACGCCTTGTCGGGGCTGCGGGCAGCGAGGAAGAAGCCGTCCCTCTCGTTGATCTGGGCGAAGTGCACCGCTGGCGGCTTCTTGCCCTGCTCGAGCGGCGCGAAGCCCTGCGACGGCGCCGACTGGGTGACGTGCACCGAGCCGTCGGCGACGCGGGCGATGCCGGATTTGCCGGGGGGCGAAATGGAGTGCTTGCCGACGAGCCCCTCCTCCTTCAGGAATCCGCCCGCCATGGTGGCGATGAGCGGCGAGTAGAAGGCCGAGAAGCGGGTGAACTCGATGCGGATTTCCTCACTCAAGGCGTCCTCCATGTGACGAACGGGCCTGTCGCTGATATTGGCGGCAATTGTCTACGATCGGGGCAGGCAGGCCAAGCCCGAACCGTTGCGATGCCATGCAGGCCCGGCCGTGCTGGCGTGCATCGCAGCCCGCGGCCGGGTCTCCGCGGGCCTGCGGGCGAGAGGCGCCGCGGTCTGCGCGGCAAAGGACCTTCCCGGTCCCGGGCCGGCCGGCACCCGCCGGCCCGCCGCCATCCCCCTTCCGCCGCCATAGGAGATGTTTGTCATCCCGGCCGAAAGCGATAGCTTGAGAGCCGCGACCCGTTTCTGACGCTTGAGGACCCACGTGAAGGACGACCAGCTGGATGCGTTGATCGATGCGAGCGCGGCTGCGCTGGCGCTGCCGATCGAGCCCGAATGGAAGCCCGCCATCAGGGCCAACCTGGCCGTCACGCTGCGGCTCGCCGCCATGGTGGCCGAGCTCCC
>DASRDL010000225.1:0-5104 GCA_035652635.1 Hyphomicrobiaceae bacterium
ACCGTCGAGCGGACCCTGTTCATGCCGCAGCTGCAGGGCGGCTAGTCGGACCACCGATGGAGCAGGTTCGCGGCATCCTGAGGGACCTTCTCTTCAGGTCCCTCAGCGAGCACGGGCTGCACGCACCGGCGCTGGCCGACATCACCATCGAGCCGGCCTCGGGGCGCGCCGAGCCGAGGCTGTGGATGCATTTCGCCAGCGGCTATCGCCTCTGGGCGCCCGTGCGGGCGCAGGCCTTCTACAGCTTCTGCGAGCACCACTCGGCATGGGACCTGGCAAACCTCCGCCGGGCCCTGCTGCGGGAGGCACACGACATGTATGCGCGCATGTGCGCCGAGCACTGGGACGAGCTCGGTCGGGCACGCGAGCGCCGCGGTGTGGCGGGACTGCTCGACCGCATCAGGCGCCGCGGTTTCGGCAGGCGGCCCGCTGCCGAGGCGGAGCCGGCGCTCTCGCGCCGCCAGGAGGCGCAGCGACGGCTGCTCGAGTGGTGGGCGCAGCAGCGCCACGATGCGCCCCGCAACGGCTTCTTCGGTCCCGGGCTGTCGCTCGGCGACGTCGGCAGCAAGCGCGCCCAGGAGCGCGGCATCGCTCTGCTCAAGGAGAACCTCGCTCCCGCCCAGCGGCTGCAGTACGAGAAGTACGGTTTCTTCGATGTGGTCGGCGGCCGCACCGGCAAGCGCTACCGCATTCGCCATGGCCGGCAGATGAATATCGAGCAGCTCGACCGCGCCGGCAGGCGCGTGTGCGGCTGGTGCTTCTACCCGCAGGGCAACCTGGTGGCCGGCGACGTGATGCTGGCGCAGAAGCTGGCGCTCGAGCTGTTCGAGACCGACGCGCTCAAGATCGCCAACCGATTCTGAGCCGCCCGTTTACCCTGTCGGCGCATGCCGGCCCGGCCGGTTTCTCATATCGCCGCCGCCCGACCCATGTGTTACCTCACGCTCCGAGGAAACCGCACGCGGAAGGGACGGGGTGGCTGCCGAGACGACGCAGGCTCTGGAGCGCGCCGCCGCCGCGAGCGAGACGCGGACGCTGGCTGCCGTCTCGGCCGCACACCTGATCAGCCATTTCTACATCATGGTCCTGCCGGTGATGCTGCCGCTGCTCAAGGACCGCCTCGGCGTCGGCTTCCTCGACCTCGGCCTCGCCCTCACCGCCTTCAACGTGGTCACCGGCCTGACGCAGGCGCCCACCGGCGTGCTGGTCGACAGAGTGGGTGCGCGCCCGGTGCTGATCTGCGGCCTCGTCCTCGGCGGGCTGGCATTCCTGTCGCTTGCTTTCTCGGCCTCCTACGGCTGGCTGCTGGTGGTGGCGGTGGCCGCCGGGCTCGCCAATTGCGTCTATCACCCCGCCGACTACGCCATGCTGGCCGACGGCATCTCCGACCACCGCATCGGACGGGCGTTCTCGGTGCACACCTTTGCCGGCTTCGCCGGCGGTGCCGTAGCGCCTCCCATCCTCCTCGGGCTCGCCACCTGGGGCGGATTGGAGACGGCCTTCGTCTTCGTCGGCCTCGTCGGACTGTTGACCGCGGCCCTCCTGCTCATCACGCCGAGCCCCGCGCCGGCCGAGGGGCACCGCGCCCGCCACAGTGCCGCCGGCGGCGGCGACCCCTCCGGCGGCATCGTCACGCCCACCGTGCTCGGGCTGACGGCGTTCTTCACGCTGCTGGCCCTCGCCAACAGCGCCATGAACAGCTTCTCGGTGGTCGCCCTCATGGCCACCCACGCCCTCAGCTTCGCTTCGGCCAACATGGCGCTCACCGCCTACCTCGCCGGTTCCGCTGCGGGCGTGCTGTTGGGCGGCGTGCTCGCCGACCGCATCAGGCGTCACGGCGACGCGGCGGCGCTGGGCTTCGGTGTCGCGGCGATGATCATGCTGCTGGTCGCCACCGTCACGCTCTCCCTGCCCGCGCTGATCGCGGCCATGGGCCTGTCCGGCGTCATCTTCGGCCTGATCCAGCCCTGCCGCGACATGCTGGTGCGCCGCGCCGCGCCGCCGGGAGCGGTGGGGCGCGTGTTCGCCATCGTCTCCACCGGCTTCAACATCGGCGGCATCATCGGGCCCTTGCTGTTCGGCTGGGTGATGGACCACGGCTCGCCGAGGTGGGTGCTGCTCGGCGCCGTCCTGTTCATGGGCCTCACCGCCCTCTATGGGCTCATGGAGGAGCGGCGCGGCACGCGGCCCGTCGTGCCGGCCCGGTCCTGAGGGCCAGACGAGGCTCGATTCGGCCACGCCGCTGACCTATACCCGAGACTGGGTCGAGAGCCAGACGACAGGAGCACGCCGCACCATGCCCAGAACCTCCCGTCCCCTCCGCTGGCTCGCCGCGTTGCTGCTCGCCTGGCCGATGGCGGCAGCTCACGCCCAGTCGCCCCCGTCGGGCGGCGGGCCGGTGGCCATCGCCACCTTTGCCGGCGGCTGCTTCTGGTGCGTCGAGGAGGCTTTCGAGAAGGTGCCGGGGGTGCACCGCGCCGTCTCGGGATACACCGGCGGCACCACCGAGCAGCCGACCTACGAGGAGGTGGCGAGCAAGACCACCGGCCACTTCGAGGCCGTGCAGGTCACCTACGACCCGACCAAGGTGTCCTATCCGCAGCTGCTCGACTGGTTCTGGCGCAACATCGATCCGGTCGATGCCGAGGGGCAGTTCTGCGACAAGGGCAGCCCTTATCTCACCGCCATCTTCTACCACGACGAGGCGCAGCGGGCCGCGGCCGAGGCCTCCAAGCGCGAGCTCGAGGCCTCCGGCCGCCTCGAGCGGCCGATCGCCACCGTCATCAGGCCCGCGGGCCCGTTCTGGGTGGCCGAGGACTACCACCAGGACTACTACAAGAAGAATCCAAACCGGTACCACTACTACAAATTCGCCTGCGGCCGTGCCCAGCGGCTCGAGCGGATCTGGGGCCCGCCCAAGCCGCCGCAGACGCTCACGCAGTAGACGCGGCGCGAGACACCTCACGCCTGCCGATCGGCCTGCCCCGTGCACCCGCGGGAGGGCGAGGATTTTTCGCCCAAGCGTGTCGGCCTGGAAGCGGCTCATTCGTCCTTCGAACAACGGCTCCAGACGCCTGGACGCAGCGCCCCTCCGCACCTTGGAGCGGGCGGCAATCAGGAGCGAGGGCCCGTCGGGCAAAAGGCTGGCAAGGGAGAGCTCTGCATGATCACGATCAGCGCGTTTGCTTGGGTGCCCACATTCGCACGCGGGCTGGTGCGCGATTTGCGTGTCCGCTGGGCGCTCGAGGAGGCAGACTTGCCTTACCGGACGCGCCTGCTCGAGCAAGGCGACGGCGACAAGCCGGACTATCGCGCGCTGCAACCCTTCGGGCAGGTGCCGGTCTTCATGGAGGATGGCTTCACCCTCTTTGAGTCCGGCGCCATCGTGCTCTACATCGCCGAGCGGTGCGAGGCGCTGCTGCCGTTGGAGCCCCAGGCGCGGGCCCGCGCCGTGCAATGGGTGATCGCCGCCCTCAACTCCATCGAGCCGTTCGTGATGGACGTCGCCCGGATCGATACCTTCTACGCCGGCGAGGAGTGGGCAAAGCTGCGCCGCCCCGGCGCGGAGGCGTTCGTGCGTCGCCGTCTCGGCGTCCTGTCGGCGGCACTCGGCGACAAGCCCTATCTGGACGGCGAGCGCTTCACGGCCGGCGACCTCATGATGTCGAGTGTGCTGCGCATCCTGCACCATACCGACATCGTCACCGGCGACCGGCGCCTCGCGGCCTACATCGAGCGCTGCACGGGGCGTCCGGCATTCCGCCGCGCGCTGGACGCCCAGCTCGGCGAGCTCAGGCAGGCCGCATAGGCCTGCCGCGCACCGGTCCCGGGCGCTGCGCTCACTTGGGGAACGGCACGCCGTAAGGCTCGGGCGGCAGCCGCAGGGCGTTCACCAGGTAGGACACGGTGCGGTAGAAGCCGGCCAGCAGGAGCAGCTCCAGCATCGCCTCCTCGCTGAAGCGGGCGCGCAGCTCGGCCCACAGCCCGTCGTCGACGTCGCAGGTGGCGTGCAGGGCATCGCAGAAGCGGATGAGCAGCGCGTCCTCCGCGCTCCAGCAGGCATCGCCGGCCTGGCCGTGCACCAGCGAGCCGAGCTCCGCCTCGCCCAGCCCCGCCCGCCTGGCGAAGAAGGCCGCATGCACGCCCCACTCGTACTCCGCCCCGCAGCGGGCGGTGACGCGGTCGATGACGATCTCGCGCTGCCTGAGCGTCAGGTGGCCCTTGTCGAGCAGGCCGCCGCCCATGAAGCGCCAGAACAGCCGCTGATCGCGCGCGAGCACGCGAAACAGCACCAGCGGTGCCGTGCCCGGCGGCATCAGGGCATCGAAGCGCGCCTGCACGTCGGCCGGATAGGGCGCTTCCGCCGGGGCGATGCGGGGAGCTGCGCTGGGTCGAGACATGGACACCTCCTTGTGCTACGCATTCCATAGCACGGAAACGGCATCTGCGCTACGGAAAACATAGCATGACACAGCCCTTCCCCGGCCGGCGCGTGCGCGGCTCGGCCACCGGCCGGCCGATCATGGCCCTGCTCGACCTGCTCGGCCGGCGCATGAGCCTGCGCATCCTGTGGGAGCTGCGCTCCGGTCCCCTCACCTTCCGCGCGCTGCAGGAGGCGGCGGCCACCAACCCCAGCGTCCTCAATCTGCGCCTGAAAGAGCTGCGCGCCGCCCGCCTGGTGGAGCACGGCGCCGCCGGCTATGCCCTGTCGGACCTCGGCAAGGAGCTGCTCGCCACCTTCCTGCCGCTCAACGCCTGGGCCGAGACCTGGGCCAAGGCCCTGGCGAAGAGCACGCCCGCGCGGGCACGTTGAGGGCCGCACCATGTCCACTGTTGTGGCCGCGGCCCATGCGTTGTGCATTGTGGGCAGCCATTGGCGAGGATGCTTGGCCCGGCCGGCGGCGGACTCTATAGAAGATGCCCGATGCAGAGGCCCAGCTCATCTCCCACGCACCGCCGCCGCTCGCGCGTGCCGCAGACGATCCTCATCGTCCTGGTGCTCGGCGGCATCGCCTTCGCCTTCCGCCAGGGCCTCGTTCCACCCCTGCTCAATCCGCTGCCGGCCCTCGACCTCGGCCGGCCCAATCCGTGGCTCGTCGACTGG
>DASRDL010000226.1:0-5926 GCA_035652635.1 Hyphomicrobiaceae bacterium
GCCATGTCGCCAGCAGCCATCCGCCTCGCGGTGCCGAAGCGCCCGAGGGGTCTGAGCATCCGAGGGAGCGGGGGCAGCGCCAACCGCATTCCGATGCATCGAATGAGGCGGCTGGCGCCGCCCCCGCTGCAGATTTTTGGCCTGGGCGTCGCACTCAAGCTCACACGGCACCGGGGACTTTCACCACTCGGCCGCGACGCTGAGCCCCGCAGCCGCGCTTGCGAGGCGCGGCTCGGCTGCACCCCGGCCCTCACTCAATGACCGCCGCCATGGAGCGACCCTCGGGTGGGTGGGGCGGCATCACGATACGCGCGTGCCGAGGCGCGGGGATAAGCGGCGCGGTCAGAAATTGTATCTGAGGCCAGCGTTGATCCCCCAAGCCTCCAGATCGTCTCCCTTGCGATAATCGAGGCGCGCGTACCCCGACCAATTCGACCTCGGCACGAGAGCTGCCACGCCCACGACGTATTGGCCGTACGTTCCTACCCGGCTGGCCGTCAGATCGAATTGGGTAACACCCGCGGTGTTGTCGAACCTCAGATGTGCGTCGCCTGCAAACTCGTGCCAGACGTTTGCCGCCACGAAAGGCTGGAGGACGAGATCGCCGCTCTTGATCGTCGTGCCGACGCGAACGCCAAATCGGGTGAGCAACGTGTCGATGTCCTGCACGAACATCGTTCCCGGCACGACAGGGGGGTTGCCAGGCACGGTCACCGGATCGACGTTCAATCGACCGGCGATGAGCGCCGCCGACGGCTCGAGGAACCAAGAGCCAAACGAATGATTGTAGCCGGCGGAGGCGCTGACCGCGAATTCGCGGCCGTCTGCAGACTGGTCGTGCAACCCCGCCTGCGGCTGCGTTATGTCCTGGTTGATGAAGCTCCAGCGGGCCAGAATGTCCGCAAAGAAGCCATGACCATTGATCGCACCGTAAACTCCGACGAAGGGCACGTCGCCTTCACCTCGTGCGAGCCCGCCAACTTCGCCGCCGGTCGCATGGATGGAGCCGCCGGTAACCCCGAAGTGGAGATTGGTTCCGGTGCGATCGACATTAAACCGGGCTATGTCGGCTCCGACTTGAAAGCCCTCATAGTCGAGGCGGCTTCGGGAGCTGCAAGGAAAAGGTGTGCCGCCCACTGTCACGGTGGCGGACGCGTCGACGGTAACCTCGCCGCCAACGATGCGTCCCCACGCCCCGCCGCCGGTCGCGTTCGGCCGCGTTCCCGATTGGCTGACCACGAACGCATTCGTCTGCGTGAGGAAAGCCGTGTCGATGGTATTGAGGATGGACGTGAAGCTCGTCACCGACGACAGGCCGACGAAACCGGCCGGGCCGCATTGCGCCCGTGCATCCGTCCCGCTCAACAGCGCCCCCAGCACCGTCGCCGCGAGAGCTGCACTGAGGCGGGGGATGAGCTTGCGCCGCAGCATGACAGCCGCAACGCTCGCCGTCCTTCCGACGTCTGCACGCAACATGATGCGCCCCCAACACCGACTGATGGAGATCGCTCCAGTCTTACCCCGCGCCGTCTGCGGGGTCCCGGTAGTTTTGCCCGCTGAAGGATTGTCTCGACCACTGCCGTGTCGGCTGCGCAACACATCGAGGCGAGCCGACGCCTGGTCGTCTGCGCGGGCAACGCTGAAAAAATGTCTACTGATCAATACGCTATGAAGTCTGACTGTCAGGGTTAACTGGCTTTTCGGCGACCGGCGTTCAATACGATTTGGCGCGAGCAGGTTTTCCAGCGCGGGGCCCCTGTTCCCCAGGAAACAGCGCACCAAGCCACGGTCCGCCATCGGTCTTCTGCAGATTGCCCCTGCGCTGATCGTCGGACAGCCGCAGATCGTGTATGGTCGAGATCGCGCCCTGATCGCGCTGGGCCGCGGAGGGCAGTGGGAGGGATCGGTCTTGGACAGCCGCCTCACCCTGACGCCAGATACCCTGCTCGACTTCAGCTATCGCATCGGACGCGTGGTCGGCGCCGGCGGCTTCGGCATCACCTACGAGGCCGAGGACATCCACCTCGGTACGAGGGTTGCGGTCAAGGAGTACTACCCGTTCGATTTCGGCGACCGCGACCAGCGCATGAACGTGCTCCCGAAGTCAGAGCGCCATGAGCGCATCTTTCACTGGGGCCGGACCAACTTCCTGCAGGAAGCCCGCACGCTCGCGCGCTTCGAGCACCAGGCGATCGTCCGTGTCACCCGCGTCTTCGAGGCCAACGCTACGGCCTACATGGTGATGCGCTTCGAGCAGGGAGCGAGCTTCGAGAGCTGGCTCGATCGTCTGGGTCGGCCCCCCAGCCAGAAAGAGCTGGACTCGATCGTTGCGCCCCTCCTCGAAGCGCTCGAGATGATGCATGCGGCCGATTTCCTGCATCGCGACATCGCGCCCGACAACATCATCGTGCGGGCGGACGGGACGCCCGTTCTCCTGGATTTCGGGGCCGCACGCCGCGCAGTTGCGGAAATGAGCCGTGCCATCACCGGCATCGTCAAGCCCGGCTACTCGCCGCACGAGCAGTACGCCTCCGACAGTCGGCTGCAGGGTCCCTGGTCCGACCTCTACGCCCTGGGAGCCACGCTCTATCGGGCCGTGGCGGGGAGGCCACCGGAGGAGGCCACGCTTCGCGTCGACGAGGATCGCATGCCGCCGGCGTCACGATGCGCCGGGGGACACTATCGCAGCGATTTCCTCTCGGCGATCGATGCCTGTCTCAAGGTCAAGGGCTCCGAGCGGCCGCAGTCCGTGGCACAGCTGCGCCCGCTGCTTCTTGGGCGGAGCTACGCGCGGGTGGGGGGGCCGCCGGGCGCGCCGGCCGAGGAGTCGGGCGCCGCAGGTTCCTCTCGGACCGCGCGCGGGCCCGCCGGCTATTCGCGCGATGGCACCAAAGGGCACCGGCGCATCGTTGCCGCAGCGCTCTGTGTGCTCACCGTTGGAGCTTACGGCGCCTACGAGCTCGCGCTCCGGCGGCCGGCCCCCGAGGCCGATCTGGAACGACTACGCACCGATCAGCGCGAGGCCGCGCTCGATGCGGATCGATTGTTGGCGGAGGAACGAGCACGCGCCATCGCCGCCGAGGCTGAGGCAAGGCGTCGTGCAGCCGAGGAGGAGCGCGCGAGGCTGGAGGAGCAGCGACGCGCCGAGGAGAGACGGCAGGCCGAGGAGGCGGAACGGCAACAGAAAGAGGAGCGCGAGCGCGGTGCCGCGCAGGAGGCCGCGCGTCGCATTGCCGAGGCGTCGCCGCGTAAAGAGGAGCATCCCGGCAACGTCGCCACCCTGACCGAGGACGAGCGCGCAACATTCGTCAAGCGCATTCAAGAGATTCTGCGCAACAAGAGCTGCTATGGCGGCGCGATCGACGGGCGCATCGACGATGCCCAGGCAGCGCTCAATCGCTTTGTCGACGGCGCCGAAAGGAAGAGTGCGGGCAAGCCGGCGCGGATTGAGCTGGCGAAAGCCACCGTTGCCGACTTCGAGTCGTGGCTTCGCGACGCCGAGGGCGTAGGGGCCGACATCTGCGCGGCACGGCAACCGACTGGGCCATCGCCGCACAGAGCGGTGAAGTCTCGGCAGCGCGCCGATCCTTCCAGAACTACCTTGCGGAGGCCTGCACCTTCGCCCGGCTTCTCTCAACCCTCCGGGGCGGCGAGAAGCGGCGGAACAATCCAAGGCATCCAGTGATCGAGCTATGGCGATCGACGGGTACAAGGGCATACGCCGCGCGATTGGAGTTGTGGGCATCGCCGGCGCAATCGCTGGCGCGGTTGTCCTTATCGCCGCCGTCGGTGCGGTGACATACGGCGTCTTGATGCTTGTGAAGTCGGATGCCCCCCGGACACGAGTAGATGCGGCCAAAGCCGGCAGGCGAACCGGGAATGACCGGTCGCGTCAGAGGCTGCGCCCTACAATGCGCTACCTGCGCCCCGACGACAGCGATATCGAATTTCCCCGGGACGGAAACTTTGAACGATACCGATAGAGGGGGCGACGATCGGCGGGAGGCAAGCCGTGCGCTGCTCGACGCTCACCCGCCGCGAACGCCCGTCCGTCGCCCGCCCCGCCTCACCGCCCGATCAGCCGCCGCGGGTCGGCGGCCTCCACGCCCAGCGCCGCGGCCACGGCCGGGTGGGCGATGCGGCCCCTGTGCACGTTGAGGCCCGCGAGCAGGTGCGGATCGGCGGCCATGGCCGCCTCCGGGCCCTTGTCGGCCAGCGCCAGCACGAAGGGCAGCGTGGCGTTGTTGAGCGCGAAGGTGGAGGTGCGCGCCACCGCGCCCGGCATGTTGGTGACACAGTAGTGCACCACCTCGTGCGCCACGTAGGTGGGTGCTGCGTGCGTGGTGGGCCGCGAGGTCTCCGAGCAGCCGCCCTGGTCGATGGAGATGTCGACCAGCACGGAGCCGCGCTTCATGGCCTTCACCAGCGCCTCGGTGATGAGCTTGGGCGCGGCCGCCCCCGGCACCAGCACGGCGCCGATCACGAGATCGGCGTCCAGCACGTAGTCCTCCACCGCCTGGCGCGTGGAGAAGATGGTGTTGACGGCGGCGCCGAACTGCTGGTCGATGGCGTAGAGGCGGTCCACATTGATGTCGAGCACCGTCACCTGCGCCTCCAGCCCGATCCCCATGCGCGCCGCGTTGACGCCCGACACGCCGCCACCCAGCACCACGATCTTGGCCGGCGCCACGCCGGCGACGCCGCCCAGGAGCATGCCGCGCCCGCCCTGCTCCATCTCCAGGCAGTGCGCGCCGGCCTGGATCGCCATGCGGCCGGCGACCTCGCTCATGGGCGCCAGCAGCGGCAGCCCGCCGCGCGCGCTCGTCACCGTCTCGTAGGCGATGGCCGTGACGCCCGAGGCCATCAGCGCCTTGGCCTGCTCGGGATCGGGGGCGAGATGCAGATAGGTGAAGATGGTCTGGCCCTCGCGCAGCATGGCGCACTCGGCCGGCTGCGGCTCCTTGACCTTGACGATCAGGTCGGCGGCGGCGAACACCTCGGCCGCCGTCGGCACCACCCGGGCGCCGGCCCGCTGGTAGTCCTGGTCGGTGATGCCCTGGCGGGCGGCCGCGTCGCGCTCCACCAGCACTTCGTGCCCATGCGCCACCGCCTCGCGCACGCTGGCCGGCGTCATGCCGACGCGATACTCGTGAACCTTGATCTCCTTCGGCACGCCGATGCGCATGGGGTGTCTCCGGGGCCGCGAACCAGTCAGGGGCGCAAAGGTAGAGGCCGCGCGGCACCGGCGCAAATGGATGGCCCGCCGCAGCGTAAAGGTGGCAATGGCCATCGCAGAGACCGGTCCGCCCGGCTGGACGCACGGCCATGCCGGAGCTTCGTGCCTGCCCTCGGGCTCGTCCAACGCTGTCATGCCGGAATTTCGCGTAAGCGAAATATCCGGCACCCAGGTCGGCGCACGTATCGCTGCACAGTTTGGGGCCCTCAGTACCGGCTCTCGGGCTGACGCCCGAGGCCGGCATGACATCCACGCCCTCGGCCGGCATGACAGGGCGCGCGTCCGGCCGCAGGGCCCTAGTCGTTGTCGAGCAGCCCGGCGCCGGCCCCGGCCAGGCGCGAGTGCATGCTGGCCGGCACATAGCAGCGCCGCTCGAGCGCGAGCAGCCTCTGCAACGTATCATCGGGCACCGCGTAGGGGGCATCGCGGCGCGGCAGCGGCGCCTCCGCGCGTCGGTCCCCCGGCGCCGCGGCGATGGTGACGCGATGGCGGACGCCGGCGGCGGTGGGCGCGGGCAGTCTGCCCCGCACGGCCGCGTCATGCCCACCGACCAGGAGCTGCCCGCCGGCCCAGGCGATGGACACCGGGCGCTCGGGCCCGGCCACCCGCGCCGCGAACGGCACGATCCATATGGGCGCCAGCAGATCGCAAATCTCCATCGGCACGGCCGCAGGCCCGAGGTCGGACAGG
>DASRDL010000227.1:0-4373 GCA_035652635.1 Hyphomicrobiaceae bacterium
GGCCGTAGATGCACCCGACCGCGAGCCCGTTGAGGGTGAGTTGCAGGAAGGTGGTCAGTTTCCGTCCCCGATCGCTTCGCGGTCTGGTGCCGCTACCCCTAGCCAATATCGGAACCGCCGGGGACTGTAAATTCGGATGCAACAGGTGGCCGGGCTGCTCGCACGCACCCGGCGGCTCACGGGTCGAGACGCCGCAAGCCGCCGGGCACGGCGACAGAGGAGAGAGGGGCGAGGGCTGCGTGATGCGGATCAGTATCGCGCCCTCGCCCGAGCCGGTCATCGGGGGAGAGACCGGCAGTGGCCTCACGGGGGAAGAGGCCAAGCATGGACGTGGGAAACGGACCGCTCCACCGCCAGGGGCCGTCCGGATGAAATCTCTGTAAGGTGGACGTTACCGGCCGCCCGCCCCGGCCGGGAGCCCCTACCGCGCCGCCGCGCTCGACACGCGCTTGAGGTCGGCGTTGAGGCGCAGCGCCGTTCCAGCTTCGCCGAGCCGGGCGCGATAGACCTGGATGTTGGAGAGCACCTTCTGGACGTACTCGCGCGTCTCCTCGAAGGGGATGCGATGGATCCAGTCGATCGGGTCGACGTTGGGCTCGCGCGGGTCGCCGAACTCCTTGATCCACTCGCGCGCCCGGCCGGGGCCGGCGTTGTAGCCGGCGAGCGTGAGCACGTAGGAGCCCGAGAACTCGGCCATGCGATCGGCGATGTAAGCGCTGCCGAGCATGGTGTTGTAGGCCGGGTCCTTCATCAGCCGGGGGATGTCGCACTTGATCTTGTAGTCGCGGCAAACGTGCTTGGCCGTCACCGGCATGACCTGGAGGATGCCGCGCGCGCCGGCACCGGAGACGATCAGCTGGTTGAATTCGCTCTCCTGCCGGGCGATGCCGAAAATCATTGCCGGCTCAGGCGGTTGGCGCAGCGGCTTGTACTCGGGCAGGGAGTGGATGGGATAGGCGTAGTAGACGAGGTTCATGCCGCGGGCGATGGCGGTCTTGCCGATGCGCACCGCGCTCTGGGTGTCGCCCAGCGCCTCGGCTAGGTGCGCCGCCATGGCCACCTCCGCCTCGGTCTTGAGGTGGTAGCGCAGGTGGTTGAGGAAGGCGCGCACCAGGCTGATGTCGAGCCCGGCCTTGCGCGCCACCACCACCGCCTGCACGGCGTCCGAGCCGTTGAAGCGGGCGATCTCCTCGGCGGTCGGCGTGGCCGGCGGGCCGATCTTGAGCTCGCGCGCGCCCGCGTCGAGCTTGAGGCGCGCGAGCTGCCCGTGGAACGTGTCGATGAAGGCGGAGGCCGCCTTGTAGTGCTCCTTGGCCTTGTCGGTGTCGTGCAGCGCCTCGTAGGTGCGGCCCAGCCAGTAGTGGCCCTTGGAGCGGCTGAGCGGCCCGTCGGCACCCTCCAGCAGCGCCTGGAAGTGCGGCAGCGCCAGCTTGGCGTCCTTGAGGTGGCGCAGTGCCAGCCAGCCGGCCAGGAAGGCCGCATCCTTGGAGGCGTTGACGGCGAGCGCGCCCGGATTGCGTACGAGCTCGTAGGCGGTCCTGGGCTTGCCGGCCTTGAGCGCCTCGTAGGCGTTGGCGCGCCGCTCCTCCCACCAGCCGTCGGGCTTGACGGCGAGCGTCGCCTCCGGCTCGGCGAGCAGGAGCTTCCAGGCCTCGGCGTCCTTGTTCTGCCGGCGCAGGGCCTGGGCGCGCTGCACGGCGAGGCCCCAATCGGCGCGGTCCTCGGCCTTGAGCTTGGCCAGCAGCTGCGTCGAGTTCTTGGCGCGCAGGAAGACGGCAAGGCGCGCCTGCGCCTTCTTCTTCTCCTCCTCCGAGGACAGCAGGGCGATCACGCGGCGGATGACGGCGGCGCGCGCATTGCGTTCGGCCGTCCAGCGGCTGTCGCTGAAGAGCAGCCGGTCGAGGCGACGCTTGTGGTCGGCCTCGCCGAGCAGGGAGCCGACCCGTGCCAGGAACTGCGCCTCGAGGCTCGCCGGCATGTCGAGGTCGACCCAGGCCTTCTGCGCGAGCTGCCGCGCCTTGTCGCGGGCCGCCGTGTCGCTGCCGCCCTCGGCCAGATAGGCGGCGGCCAGGGCGGCGTGGCCGGCCGCCGTCCGCGGCTGGGCGCCGGCGAAGAATGCCTTGACGTCGCGCGGCGACGCCTGGCTCGCGAACAGTGCCTCCTCGGCGCGCTGGGTGAGCAGGCCGCGATCCGGCCAGGCCGGGTTGGCATCGAGGAAGGCGCGCACCTCGGCGGCCGTGCCATATCCGCCACGGTAGAGGTACCAATCGACGAGCTTGCGGGCGACGGGGTCGGTGACCTTGTCGCGCAGCGCCTTGGCTTCGCCGGGCCTGCCGCTGCCGGCGGCGGCAAGCGCCTCGCGCAAGGCGGTAGCGTCGGCCGGCGAGACGGCACGGTCGCGGACAGCGGCGATGGCGGCATCGTAGCGCGCCACATGCTGGGCCTCCTCGGCCAGCGGGGCGAGCGAGGCCATGGGCTGGGCGGCGGGCGGCGGGCGCGGTGCGGCCGGCGGTTGAGGCACCGGCTGCGGCGCCTCCTCTCCGGCCGCGGAGCGTTGCGCCCCGGCAGCGGGCGCCTTTCCTGCGCCGGCCGGCGCCGTCTGAGCGCCGGCGCCGCTCGACAGCGCGAGCGCAAGCGCCAGGGCGGGCAGCGTCTTCAACGGCAGGGCCATCACGTCCAATCTTGGTGATCGCGCGTTGTCGGATCCCGGCACGCTGGGCTGACCGGGTGCATTCACCCCGCAAACAAGGCATCAGCATGGCCGGCGCCGGCAGCGCTCGCGCTGCCCTGCCCACCCTTTCCGGCGGCGGGGAACGCGGATTTTCCCGGTCGAAGCGGTGAGTTTGCCCCTTTCGGATGTTGCGCCCGCCCCACAAAAAGCTATCAAGGTGTGGTGCAGCGTTCAAGGCAAGGCGGTCCCTGCCGGAGTAGCGGGGCCCAAGCTCGGGAGCAACCCATGTTCAAGGGTTCATTGACGGCGCTGATTACGCCCTTCAAGGGCGGAAGCGTCGACGACAAGGCATTCCAGCAGCTGGTGGAGTGGCAGATCGAGGAGGGTACGCACGGTCTGGTGCCGGTCGGCACCACCGGCGAGAGCCCCACGCTGAGCCACGAGGAGCACAAGCACGTCATCGAGCTGTGCATCAAGACGGCCAAGAAGCGCGTACCGGTGATTGCCGGGGCCGGCTCCAACTCCACCGCCGAGGCCATCGATTTCACCCGTCACGCCAAGAAGGTGGGTGCCGACGCCGTGCTGCACTCCACAGGCTACTACAACAAGCCGACACAGGAGGGCCTCTACCGCCACTTCAAGGCCATCAGCGACGCGGTCGACATCCCGATATTCGTCTACAACGTGCCGGTGCGCACCATCGTCGACATCCAGGTGCCGACCATGGCCCGCTGCGCCCAGCTGAAGAACGTGGTGGGCGTGAAGGACGCCACCGCCAACGTGGGCCGCGTCACGCAGCAGCGGCTCGCCTGCGGCAAGGACTTCATTCAGCTGTCGGGCGAGGACGGCACGGTGCTGGGCTTCATGGCCCACGGCGGCAGGGGCTGCATCTCCGTCACCTCCAACGTGGCGCCCAGGCTATGCGCGCAGTTCCAGAACGCCTGCCTCAAGGGCGACTGGAGCACGGCGCTGGAGCTGCACGACAAGCTGATGCCCTTGCACGACGTGCTGTTCGTGGAGACCAACCCGGCGCCTGTGAAGTATGCCGCCTGGCGGCTCGGGCTCATCTCCTCGCCGGAGTGCCGCCTGCCGCTGGCGCCGGTCTCCGACGCCACCAAGAAGGCGATCGACGACGTGCTGGCCCGCGTCGGCCTGCTGCAGGCCAAGGCGGCCGAGTAGCGGCGACACGAGCGCCCGGCGAGATTCGAGAGTGCGGGTGGGCCCATGGCCGCCGACAAGGACGACGGCCGCAAGCGCATTGCCGAGAACCGTCGGGCGCGCTTCGAGTACAGGATCGAGGACACCTACGAGGCCGGCATTGCGCTTACCGGCACGGAGGTGAAGTCGCTGCGCGCCGGGGAGGCCAACATCGCCGAGAGCTACGCCTCGGCCGAGAACGGCGGCATCTTTCTCATCAACGCCTACATCCCCGAGTACAAGAAGGCCGGCGCCTTCTTCCAGCACGACCCGCGCCGGCCGCGCCGCCTGCTGCTGCACAAGCGCGAGATCCACAAGCTCAGCACCGCCGTCGAGCGGCAGGGCATGACGCTGATCCCGCTCGAGCTCTATTTCAACCCGCAGGGCCGGGTGAAGCTGCGGCTGGCCCTGGCCCAGGGCAAGAAGCTGCACGACAAGCGCGAGGACGTGGCCAAGCGCGACTGGCAGCGCCAGAAGGCGCGGCTGCTCAGGGGCAAGGGATAGC
>DASRDL010000228.1:0-6331 GCA_035652635.1 Hyphomicrobiaceae bacterium
GCCCAGAAGCTCATCTGCCCCCAAGGCAGCGAGTAGCCCATGAAGGCGGTGGCCATCATCAGCAGCAGGATGACGACGCCGATGATCCACAACACCTCGCGCGGCGCCTTGTAGGAGCCGTAGTACATGCCCCGCGCGATGTGGATGTAGACGGCGAGGAAGAACATCGAGGCGCCGACCGCGTGCATGTTGCGCAACAGCCAGCCGTAGTTCACGTCGCGGCGGATGTGCTCGACGCTGTTGAAGGCGTCGGCCGCCGTCGGCGCGAAGTGCATGGCGAGCACGATGCCGGTGGCAATCTGCACGCCGAGGAAGAAGGTGAGCAGCCCGCCGGTGGTCCACAGGTAGTTGATGTTGCGCGGCGTGGGAAAGTCGACGAACTGCGCGTGCATCATGCGCATGATCGGCAATCGCTCGTCGAGCCACTTGGCGAAGCGCGAGGCCGGCTGGTAGGTCGATTCGTGACTGGCCATTGGCGGGCGGTCCTCAGCCGATCTTGATCTTGGTGTCGGACACGAAGCTGTAGGGCGGCACCTCGAGGTTGCGCGGCGCCGGCCCCTTCCTGATACGTCCTGCTGTGTCGTAGTGCGAGCCGTGGCAGGGGCAGAACCAGCCGCCGAAGTCGCCCCTGGAGTCGCTGAGCGACTGGCCTTTGGGGATGCAGCCCAGGTGCGTGCATATGCCGACCAGCACCAGCCAGTTCTCGTGGCCCTTCTTGGTGCGGTTGGCATCGGTGGCGGGCGCCTTCTCGGGCAGGCTGTCGTTGCGGGCGCTGGTGTCGGACAGGTCGGCGACCTTGACCTCGGCCGCCTTCTTGATCTCCTCGGGCGTGCGGTTGCGGATGAACACCGGCTTGCCGCGCCACGACACGGTGATGGCCTGGCCCTCCTTGATGGGGGTCAGATCCACCTCGATGGAGGCCAGCGCCTGCGTGGAGGCGTCCGGGTTCATCTGGTGGATGAACGGCCACAGCGCCACGGCCGCTCCGACGCCAGCAAAAGCCTGCGCCGCGATGACGATGAAGTCGCGACGGTTGGGCTCTTCCGCCGTGTGAGACGCCAAGTCAGCCTCCCTTTGCATTCGCTTGTCCGTGATTGCCGCGGTGCGGCGGCAGCCTTGCAAGCTCACACGCCAGACCGGTTACGCCATCCATGGAGGCCCCCGCCGCGCCGCCAAAACCCGGCCCGCCGACGCCCCGAGGATTGTCGATGATGGCCGGCGGCTCCCCCAACATGACGTTTTGACGCGCGTTCTTGTTGCATTGTTCCATTGCCCGCACAAGGCTGTCACCCCGCTGTCGCCGGGGGCAATTTGGCGCATGGCGCGGCAGCCGCCATGGGCGTCCCGCCGGAAGCCAGACGCCGTCGCAGACGCTATCGGTGGGCCCCATGCGCCTCGCCCTCTACGAGCCCGACATCCCGCAGAACACCGGCACGATCCTGCGGCTCGGCGCCTGCCTCGGCGTGCCCGTCGACCTGATCGCGCCGGCCGGTTTCGACGTCACCGATCGGGCGCTCAGGCGTGCCGCCCTCGACTATCTGGCGCATGTCGAGATCGAGCGGCATGCGAGCTTCGCCGCGTTCCTGTCGGCGCAGCGAAAGCGCGGCGGCAGGCTCCTCCTGCTGACGACGCACGGCGATGAGGCCTACACGGCCTTCGCCTACCGGTCCGACGACACGCTGCTCCTCGGCCGGGAGAGCGCCGGAGTGCCCCCCTCCGTTCACGGAGTGGCCGATGCGCGCCTGCGCATACCCCTGCGCCCGGGCCTGCGCTCGCTCAACATTGCCGTTGCAGCGGCAATGGTCGTGGGCGAGGCCCTGCGCCAGACCGGCGGGTTTCCAGACAGCGGGCAGGGTGGGCCGATGCCGCCGGCGGCGGCCCGATCAAGGCAACGTTAATGGTTCGCGGTCAGGGTGGCGCCCGCAGTGGCCGGCATTGCCCGTCGACGAATTTTCATTCGCCTCGGAGAAGTTCATGACGACCTGCCTGCTCATCGACGACTCCGAGGTCGTGCGCAAGGTCGCGCGCTTCATCTTCGAGAGCATGAAATTCGAGGCCATCGAGGCCGACTGCGGCGAGGATGCGCTCGCCCAGTGCGCCAAGGCCATGCCCGATCTCATTCTGCTCGACAGCTACATCCCGGCCATGCCGACCGCCTCATTCCTCTCGGCCCTGCGCGCCATGCCCAACGGCGACAAGCCGTACGTCATCTACTGCGCCACCGAGAACGACCCCGGCGAGATCGCCCGCGCCCTGACCGGCGGGGCCGACGACTACGTGCTCAAGCCCTTCGACCGCGAGTCGCTCGGCAAGAAGGTCGCCGGCGCCGGGCTGCTGCCGGCCTGAACCCCTTGCCGGCGTCGGCATGGCTCAGGCGGCCGCGTCGCCGGCGAGCGTGCGGCCTTGCCGGCGCGGGGGCCGTGCCGCCAGCATCACGCCGGCGAGAATCAGCACGAAGCCCACGACGTGAAAGAGCATCAGCCGCTCGCCCAGCAGCGTGGTGGCGAAGAGCGCGCTGAACACCGGAATGGTGTGCAGGAAGGCGCTGGCGCGGGGGGCGCCAATGAGATCGATGCCGCGGTTCCAGGTGAGGAAGGCGATCAGGCTCGTGAACAGGGCGGCATAGAGTATGGAGCCCACGGTGGCCGCGTCGGCGATCAGCCGGTAGCCCGCCGCGTACTCCCAGGCCGCAAACGGCAGACCGCCGACGACCGAGATCGGCGCCAGGGCGGCGAGGAAGCTCATCGTAGAGACCTCCGGCCGCAGCCGCAGGCAGGCGCAATAGGTGCCCCACAGCACCATGTTGAGGACGATGATCAGGTCGCCGCCGTTGAAGTCGAGGGCGAGCAGCTGCCCCACGTCGAGGCGGCAGACGATCGCCAGCACGCCCGCGAGCGAGACGAGCACGCCGAGGAGCTGGACGGGTCCGAGCCCGTCGCGAAAGAGCAGGTAGCTGGCGGCGACGATGAAGGCCGGCGCCACCGAGCCCACCACCCCCATGTTGAGTGCGCTGGTGTACTGCAGCGCCACGAACTGCAGGCCGCCGAAGGCGGCTCCGCCGGTGAGCCCCAGGAACACCATCACGCCCGCCTTGGCCTTGAGACGCGGCCAGTCGCGCCGGATCTGCGGCCACGCGAGGGCGCAGACGATGAGGAAGACGATCGCCCAGCGCACCGTCGATAGGCTCATGGGCGGCGCGTGCCCGGCGATGGCGCGCGCGACGATGTGGTTGCCTGCCCAGCAGGCGGCCGCGATCGGCAGCAGAACGTAGGCAACCGCCTGCGACTGGAACAAAGCGGGCACGGTGGTGCTCATCCGTGAGTTTGCGGAGGCTACGGGCGGACGCGGCCCGCCGATCACGTCGGCGGCCACATCGCACGCGGCCGGCAGGGCCGCAAGGCCGGCGGCCGAGGTGCAGAGCTGCCCGGCGGGTCTAGCGCAGGTAGGGCGCGTCGCCCCCGCGCGGGGCGATGGCGGAGTCGAAGAAGAAGCCGTGGTCGAAGGGGCCAGCCGCGGTCTGGCGGTCGACGAAGGGATCGCGGTAGGTGTTGATGCTGCCGTAGAGGCTGCGCGACATGCCGTAGGTATTGATCACGTCGCGGTAGCTGTAGGAGTAGAAGCCGATGCGACGGCCGTGGTGCAGACGCACGACGGCCGGGCGCCTGCGGTGGTAGCCCCTGCCGTTCGTGGGTTGAAAGCTGCCGGAGGCGACGAGCGTCGCCTTGCCCTGGCGCTCCGCCGCCGCGCCGGGGGCTGCGCCCACCGCGAGCACCGCAGCCGCGAGCCCGAGTGCCAGCGTCATCCTGGTGACCATCCTGCCTTGCGCTCCGCGTCGCTCAACCTTTTTTCGCCTGCATCAGCCTAGCCGGCGAAAGCAACCAAACTCTAAAGACTCGCGCTCCGGACGGACGGCCACCCTTGCCCTAGTTGCACAGTGTTGCGGTAATGATGCACTCGGTGCCCATCATTCCGCCCGCGCCACAGCGCGACCTGAGGTTGCTGACCCTGTAGCCCGGCGCCGACCCGACCTTGGCGCCCGAGGCCATGAACTGCGCCCAGGAGCCCCAGGATGTCGCCTGCAGGACCGCCTCCCAGGCCTGGAACATGGCCGAGTCCTTCGTCGTGCCGGTGCCGCGGCCGCCCTTGTTGATGCAGGCGGCCTGAGCGGATGCACCCGCAATCGCCAGAGCACCGGCGAACGCCAGGGCCGGAACGGCCATGCGCTTGAGGTTGCGTCGCATTTTTTCTGCTCCCCTCCGAAAAACAAAAAAGACAGCGAGCCGGGATACCTTGCCCGAGATCGCTGCCCTTGCACACTGCTCGAGCCCGTCCTTACGCACAGGCTCCAGCGGATTTTTTCCCGGCCGTGGCCGACCGGTGACGGAGCTTGTTGCTGCTTTGCTGGCGTCAGCTGGCGAGCTGCAGATTGACGGCCTTGGGGCCCTTGCCGCGTTTGTCGGGCTCCGTCTCGAAGGAGACGCGCATGCCCTCGTCGAGCGTGCCGATGTTGGAGCGTTCAACGGCGGTGATGTGGACGAACACGTCCTTCCCCCCCTGGTCCGGGGTGATGAAGCCGAAGCCTTTCGTCTGGTTGAAGAACTTTACAGTTCCTGTCTGCCGCATGCGAGGTCTCCATGTCCCCGGTAAGGAATTGCGGATCGCCCCAGCTCACTCGCTGGCGCGGGTGACGGTTAGGCAGTCTCGTCCGATGTCGGGGAACGTGAGGCGCGAGATAACGGTGACGCGTCTGCGCGAATCATCTCAGGACAGTCTCAGCAGTCTCCGCCGGGTCGATAGGCCGCCCGAACTGCGGCGGAGTATCGGTGATTGCCGGGACCGGCGCAAGGCAAATTAGTGCTTGCGTTTTAGGGCCTGGTACGCATACGGCGCTTCCGCGCCGGGGCGGCGGCGCGCACATCCTCGGGCCCGGCAGCGATCCGCTCGAGATGCCAGCCTCCCACTCCGTCATGGGCTTCGAGCCGGCGGCTCAGATGCGGCAAAATCAAGGCGAGATCGCCCTCGAGCGTATATGGCGGATTGACGACAACGAGCCCGCAGCCGTTGAGACGCTCCGGATCGCGCATGCTCTCTATCCTGAGCTCCACGTCGAGCAGCTTGGGCGCACGCAATCCGGCCAGCGCCGCGCGAAAGCGCCGGATCGGCTTTGGATCCTTGATCGGGTACCAGGCGATGTAGATGCCGGTGGCGAAGCGCGCGAGGCTCTGCGCAAGGCCGCCCACCATGCGCTCGAGCTCGCCCGCCTCCTCGAACGGCGGATCGATGAGCACGACCCCGCGCCGCTCCTTGGGCGGCAGCAGCGCTCGCAGCGCCACCCAGGCGTCGAGCGCCATCGTCTTGGCCCTGCGGTCGCCGCCGATGGCGGCCTTGAGGCTGGCAAGCTCCTCGGGATGGAGCTCGTTGGCTATCAGCGTGTCCTGCGGGCGCATCAGTGCGAGCGCGACGAGCGGGCTGCCGGGGTAGACGTGGAGCCCGCCCTGCGGATTGGCCCGGCGCACCGCTTCGAGATAGGGGCGGAGGCGTTCGCCTACATCCTGCGGTAGCGGCTCGGCCCCTTTCCCCAGCAGCCGGCCGATCCCGCCCTGCCACTCGCCCGTCTTCTGCGCCTTCTCCGATGCCAGCGCATAGCGGCCGGCGCCGGCGTGGGTGTCGATCACCCGCAGCGGCGCCTCTTTGCGCTTCAGATAGTCGATCACCAGCGCCAGCACCGTGTGCTTCAGCACGTCGGCGAAGTTCCCCGCGTGGTAGGCGTGCCGGTAGTTCATGGGCCGAGCATGGAAAGCAGCGAGCGCGGGGTGTCAACCCATCGGCAATACTCTCCCAACATTGAAGCGGCGGACAATGGCGCGTTAACCGCAACTGTCGACGCAGCGGCACCGAAAGCGATCAAGCGGCCCCCATTACCGCGGCCGTAAGAAGTGCGCACTAGCCTGTCCCGAGCCGCAACGGTCCCGCAGTTCCCAGGGCGCGCCGCAGCATGATGCATTTCGATCTCTTCACCATCTATCTGGCCATGGTCGCGGCAGGCCTGGCGCTGAGCCTGGTATGGCTGGTGGTGGCGCGCACCTTCCCGACGCTCTACGCCGCCCGCTACTGGTTCGGCGGCACGCTCGCCGCCGGCACCGGATCGACCCTGTCGGTGTGGCATGGTGCGGCGGATCCACTGCTCCCGATCCTCGTCGGCAACGGCCTCGTCCTGCTGGGCTCCGGGCTCGGCTGGGCGGGCGTGCGCGAGTTCAACCGCAAGTCGACGCCCTGGTTGATGATCCTGGGCATCACGGGCTGGGCCGTCCTCGGCCTCCTGGTGGCGACC
>DASRDL010000229.1:0-11029 GCA_035652635.1 Hyphomicrobiaceae bacterium
CGCTAGTGGGGCTGGCACCAATTTGTCGGGGGCCGGGTGCGACTTCGTTAAGCCGAAGCAGCGAACCTGGGCGCTCGCCGTCCTGGAGGTCGAGAACCAGCCCATGGCCAACAACAAGGAGGAAGCCGGCAAGGGCACGCAATGGCCCGGTGAGATGCCAGCTTCGAAGCGCCCCTATGCAACCATCGATCTGACGGCCTCCGAGGTCGATACGGGCGGCCGCACGGCGCCATCGCCCACGCCCGCCGTCGCCGCCGAGTCCGGAGCGGGACCCAAGTTTGAAACCTCCTCCTCGCCCGATCCTGCCGGGACCGCCGAACCGGCCCCGGCGGGCGGGCCCGGCACCACCGAGGACGGTGCGGGCAGCCCCGAGACTCCGGCGCCGGCTGCTGCGCGCTGGCGCTCCACCCCGTTCACCGGCCACTTCGCGGCCGGCGCGCTCGGCGCGCTCGTCGTCCTCCTCGCTTTCCAATTCCTCGCACCGACGCGGCCATCCTCGCCTGCCGAGATGGGCGACCTGGCGCGCCGCGTCGCCGACCTCGAGAACGCGCTCGGCACGCGCCCCGGCGCCGGCCTGCGCGCCCGCATCGACGAGCAGGCGCGTGCCCTGGGCGCCCTTGGCGACACGCAGGCCAAGCTCGCACGCGAGACCAAGGCGCTCGAGACCAGGCTCGCCGGCACGCCCGTCGTCACTCCCGAGCTGCTGTCGCGCATCGCCAAGCTGGAGGACACGCTCAATGCGGCCTCCACCGCCGAACCGACCGCCCTGTCGCCGCAGATCACGGCGCTGGCCGCCAGAGTCGCCGAGATCGAGAAGGCGGCAAAGCAGGGCAGCGAGGCCGCGCGCGCGGGCGTGGGCCGGCTCGACGGCGAGCTCTCGCAGCTGAGGACCGAGGCCGGCCGCCTCACGCAGCGGCTCGACACGCTCAAAGGCGAGATCGAGGAGCGGCTCAAGGGCGCTGCCAAGGCTGCCGACCTCGGCCCCCTCGCCGCCAAGCTCGCTGCCCTCGAGGCGAGCGCCCAGAGCTTCATCAGGAGCGAAGCCGACCGGGCCGCCGGTGCTGCGCAGATGCTGCTGGCGCTGGAGCTGACCGGCCTCAAGCGCGCGATCGACCGCGGCGAGGGCTACGCCGAGGAGCTCGCGCGCGTCAAGAAGCTCGCCGGCACCACGGTGAACCTGGCGCCGCTCGAGCGCTACATGCGCGAGGGCGCGCCGCCGGTGACCGAGCTGGTGAAGTCGTTCCGCAAGGTGGCCAACGACATGCTCGATGCCGAAGCCGAGACGGCGGATGCCTCCCTGCTCGACCGGCTGCTGTCGGGAGCGCGCTCGGTGGTGCGCGTGCGCAAGGTGGGCCATCCCAGCGACGACACGAGCGCCGAAGCCGTGATCGGCCGCATGGAGACGGCGCTGAAGGAAGGTCGCCTCGCCGACGTGCTGGAGCAGGCCAAGAAGCTGCCGCCGAAGGCGGCGCTGGCCGGCGAGGAGTGGATCGGCAAGCTCGAAGCGCGCCACACCATCGACAAGGCGATCGCAGACGCCGAGGCGGCGCTCAAGAATGCGCTGGCGCCGGCCAAGGCTGCCGCTCCGGAAGCCAGGCAATGATCCGCCTCCTCGTCTTCTTCGCCGCCATCCTGGCCGCGGCCGCCGGGCTGCACTGGCTCGCCGACCGGCCGGGCACCATCGTCATCGAGTGGCAGGGATACGTGGCCGAGACCAGCGTGTTCCGCGCGTTCGTCATCCTGCTGCTGGCCGCGGGCGCGGCCATGCTGGCCTGGTCGGTGCTGCGCTGGCTGTGGTCGAGCCCGGCCGCACTCGGGCGCGTGTTCGACCGCCGGCGCCAGCAGCGCGGGCTCGGGGCGCTGTCGAGCGGCATGATCGCCATCGGCGCCGGCGACCCCGTGCTCGCCTCGCGCTACGCCCTGCAGGCGCGCAAGGCCCTGCCCAACGAGCCGCTCACGCACCTGCTGCGTGCGCAGACGGCGCAGCTCGTCGGCGACCGGGCGACGTCGCGGCGCATCTTCGAGGCCATGCTGTCCTCGCCGGATACGGAGCAGCTGGGCCTGCGCGGCCTCTTCCTCGAGGCCCAGCGCGAGGGCGAGCGCGAGGCGGCGCGCCAGTTCGCCGAGCGGGCGATGCGGCTCAACCCCAAGCTCGGCTGGCCGGTGGAGGCGCTCTTCGACCTGCAGTGCCGGGCGGAGGACTGGGCCGGCGCGCTCGACACGCTGGGCGTCGCCCAGCGCCACGACCTCGTCGACAGGGCGACCGCCAATCGCAGGCGTGCGGTCCTGCTCACCGCGCAGGCCGTGCCTCTGGAGGACACCTCGCCCGAGAAGGCCCTGGAGCTGGCGCGGGAGGCGCACAGGTTGGCGCCCGACCTGGTGCCGGCTGCGGCCGTCGCCGCCCGCATCCTGGCCTCGCAAGGCAACACGCCACGCGCCGCCCGCGTGCTGCTCAAGACCTGGCGGCTGTCGCCCCATCCCGACCTGGCGGCGGCCTACGCCTACGCGCGCCCCGGCGACAGCCCGCGAGACCGTCTCAACCGCATGCGCCATCTCGCGCGCTTGACGCCGCTCGACAACGAGGGACCGATCGCATTCGCGGTCACGGCCATCGAAGCGCGCGAGTGGGACGAGGCACGCCGCGCCCTGGAGCCGCTGCTGGAGGGCCGGCTGACCCAGCGCGTCGCCACCTTGATGGCGCGCATCGAGGGCGAGCAGCACGGCGATACGGGCCGCGTGCGCGAGTGGCTGGCGCGCGCCGTCAACGCACCGCGCGATCCGGCCTGGACGGCCGACGGCGTCGTCTCCGACCGCTGGGCGCCGGTATCGCCCGTGACGGGCGCGCTCGATGCCTTCCGCTGGCGCGTGCCGGTGTCGGCCGTCGACGAGCCGGCCGGGGCCCTGCTCGCGGCCAAGGTCGAGGCCCTGGTTGGGCTTGGCGCTACTCCCGAGCGGGCGCTGGCCGACGCGGCCAAGCCGGTGCCGTTCGCGGCCTCCACGGACGTGGTGACGGCGGAGGTCATCACCCAGCCTTCGGCGCCGCCGAGCCAGGTGCCGGCAAGCCTGACGGCGCCGACCAAGCCGGGCGGAGCCCCGGTGCCGCGCCCGGAGGCGGCCCGCAGCGCGTCGTCCTCCGTGTCTGCGGACCGGCTCGCACGAACCAAGACGGAAGCCGACGAGTTCAAGGAACGCATCGGCCAGGCGGCAGAGCGGGCCGCAGCCGCCATCGCCGCCGGCGGGCCGCCCAAGGCGGAGCCCGTCAGGCCCGCCGCAGTCAGGCCGCCATCGGAGCGTGCGGCGAAGACGGCCGAGCCCAAGATCTTCGTGCCGCCGCGCGCCCCCGACGATCCCGGTCCCGAGCTGCCGCCGTCCTCCCCCGAGGGCGAAGCCGAGTTCGGTCCCTTCCGCCCGACCTCCGCCAAGGCCTGACGACCGGCCGCTGTCATCCCGGAATTGAGCGCCTGCCCTGGGGCTTGTCCGAGGGGCGCACATCTTGGCCCTGGGTACCGGCTCGCGCGCTTCGCGCGTGGCCGGCATGACAGTAAGCGGGGCGGGAAGGGCGCCGGCTCAGGCGATGCGTCCGCCGAGCTCGTCCTCGATGTGGATGCGGATGATCTCCTCGAAGCTCCGATCGGCCTTGAAGCCGAGCTCGAGCGCACGGCTGGGTGCGAACCTGCGCGGCCACCCGGCAACGATGCCTTCGACGAACGGGTCGGGCTGGCGGCGGATGCGGGCCGCCACCTTGTCCCCCGCCACCTTCCTCAGTGCGGCGATCTGCTCGCCGACGGTGACCGCGAGCCCCGGCATGGTCAGCGCCCGCCGCCAGCCGAGCCGGGCAAGATCGAGGGAGGCCGCGTGCATGAGAAAGCCCACGGCCGCCCGCGGCGAGGCGTGCCAGTGCATCACGCTCTCCGACACCGGCAGCACCGCCTCCTGGCCCGCCAGCGGCTCGCGGATGATGCTGGAGAAGAAGCCCGAGGCCGCCTTGTTGGGCGCGCCCGGCCGCACGCAGATGGTGGGCAGGCGGATCGAGATGCCGTCGACGAAGCCTTTGCGGCTGTAGTCGGTGATCATGAGCTCGCAGATCGCCTTTTGCGCGCCGTAGGAGGTGAGCGGCGTGGTGAAGAACTCGTCGCCGATGGCCTCCGGGAACGGCGCGCCAAACACGGCAATGGAGCTGGTGAAGACGAGCCGCGGCCTGTGGCCGGCCTTGCGGATGGCCTCGAGCACGCTGCGCGTGCCGTCCATGTTGATGCGGTAGCTCTTGTCGAAGTCCTGCTCGGCTTCGCCCGACACGATGGCCGCGAGGTGGAAGATCACATCGGGCTTGTCGGCGAGGAGCCTGTCGGCCTCGCCCGCCGCCGGCAGGTCGCCGGTGACGATGTCCACCGGCATCTTCGCCCCCGCCGGCTTGGCACCCGGCACCACGTCATAGAGTGTCAGCCGGGAGATCGCCGCGCCGGCGAGCGCGCCGTCCTGCGCCAGCCGCTGGCTGAGCTTGCGGCCGATCATGCCGGCGCCGCCGATGATGAGGACTTTCATGGGCTCTCCTTGTGGTCTTCCCTCTCCCCGTCGTGAAGTACGATGGGGAGAGGGAGAATTACCCCAGCGTCACGCCGCAGGCCTTGGTCCAGCCGAGGCCCTCCACCGTGCCGCGGCGCGGCTTGTACTCGCACCCCACCCAGCCCTTGTAGCCGCTGGCATCGATCTGCTTCAGCAGCCAGGCGTAGTTCAAGTCGCCGGCGTCGGGCTCGCCGCGGTCGGGCGGGTTGGCGATCTGGTAGTGGCGGGTGAGGGCAGCGTACTCCTCGAGCGCCACGGCCACGTCGCCGTCCTCCACCTGGCGGTGGTAGATGTCGAACTGCAGGCCGAGCGCCGGCTCGCCCACCTCGTAGATGACGGCGCGGGCTTCCGCGAGCTTGTTGAGGAAGTAGCCGGGGATGTCGCGCCGGTTGATCGGCTCGATCACCAGGGTGATGCCGGCGCCTGCCGCCTTGCGTGCGGCCTTTTTCAGGTTGGCGACGAACACGTCGCGCCGGGCGCCCTGGTGCACGAGCCCGGCCATGACATGCACGAGCCTGCAGCCGGTGGCCGAGCAATAGGCAAGCGCCTGCTCGAGGTCGGCGTCGAAATCCTTCTCGCGGCCGGCGAGCGCCGCACGCCCGCGCTCGCCCTTGGCCGCATCGCCCGCGGCGGTGTTGATGAGCGCGAGCGCGAGGCCGTTGCCCTCGAGCCGTGCCGCGATGTCGGCGGCCGAGGCCTCGTAGGGGTTGCCGATCTCGACCGCCTTGAAGCCGGCCTTGGCCGCCGCCTCGAAGCGCTCAAGGAGCGGAACCTCGGTGAACAGGAAGTTCAGGTTGGCGCAGAAGCGGGGCATGGGCGTCACTCCTCCACGGAGCCATAGTTATCGAGATGCTCGATCATGTGCGTGATCGGGCGGTGGCTCAAGGCCTCGATGCGTTCCACCGCATCGCCGTGCCGCGCGCAGTCACAGGGTGAAGCCGCCGTCGGACAGCAACGCCGAGCCCGTGGTGTAGAGCGACTCGTCGGAGGCGAGGTAGACGGCGATGTGGGCCATCTCCTCCGCCGTACCGAGCCGGCCCATGGGCTGGCGCTCGATGAACATGCGCCGCGCCTTGTCCTCGCCGCCGATCTGCCGGCCCAGCGCCTTCACCCGGTCGTCGAGGGAGGGCGTCTGGATGGTGCCGGGGCAGATGCAGTTGCAGCGGATGCCCTTGCCGATGAAATCCATCGCCACCGCCTTGGTGAGGCCCACCACCGCGGCCTTGGTGGCGCCGTAGACGTAGCGGTTCGGCGCCGCCTTGCTCGCCCCTACGGCGGAGGCGATGTTGATGATCGAGCCGCGGCCCTTCGCCAGCATGCCCGGCAGAAACGCCTTGATCGTGCGGTGCATGGACTTGACGTTGAGGTCGAAGGAGAAGTCCCAGTCGGCATCGGAGGTATCGAGCACGGTGCTGTGATGCACGAAGCCCGCGGCGTTGAAGAGCACGTCGACTGCTCCCAGCCGTTTCGCCAGCGCCTCGATGGCGGCGCCGTCGCGTGCGTCGAGCTTCACGCATTCGGCGACGCCGGCCTCCTCGAGCCCCGACATGGCTGCCTCGTTGAGGTCGCTGGCGACGACCTTGGCGCCCTCGCGCGCGAAAGCGATGGCCGTGGCCCGGCCGATGCCGGCGCCGGAGGCGGTGCAGAAGGCGAGCTTGCCCTTGAGACGGTCGGTCATGCTTGGCGTTCTCCCGGAGACAGAGGTCGTTCCGGCGCCGACCTTATTGCTCTCGTGCGCCGCTGGCCACCCGGGAAACGGCCGCCGGCTCAGGCGGCGCCGACGGGTGAGTTCGGGCTCGGCGAAGGTCTGGGTTTGCTGTCCCTGACCGTCAGATAGATGGCGAGCCCGGTCCCGAGGCAGCAAGCCAGCACGGCGAAGATCGCCTGGTAGGCAAGCGGCGAGTAGCCTGCGCCCTCGTCCTGGAACAGCGGCGGGATGAGACCCGTCAGCGGCGGCAGCACGGAGGCCCCGAGCAGCGGCGCCATGTTGGTGATGGTGGCGCTGCGCCCGGCGAGATTGGGCGGAAATAGGCTGCGCATCTGGGCAAACAGCACGCCGCCATAGGAGGTCGTGGCGCTGAGCAGAAGGAGAAGGGCGACGGCCAGCGACAGCGACGCCGGCCCGAGCGCCAGTCCGATCATGGCCGCGAGCGCGAGGCTTCCCGAGCCCACCGACACCCACTTGCGCGTGTTGAACAGACGGTCGAGCGGGCCGACCGCCAGCACGCCGGCGGTCTGCGCCAGCGCCATGCCGATGATGACGTTGCCGCGCTCGATGGTGGCGAGGTGGTGGACGTCGTGGAGATAGGGCCCCGCCCACACCACCAGCACGGTGGTCATGGAGGCGAAGGTGACCATGTAGAGGGCGAGGACCTGCAGCGTTCCCGGCGTCGTCAGCACCTGGACGAGGCCCTGCAGCGCACCCACCTCGCTTGCCGCATCGCGCGCCTGCGGCGCCGCGCCCGGTGGGTCGTCGCGCACGAAGCTGAGGAACAAGTAGCCGACGAGCAGGGCGACGACCCCCATCACCACGAACGGGAAGCGCCAGCCGACGATGCCGACTGCGGCCGCCAGCGGCGTGCCGGCGAGCACCAGGCCGATCTGGCCCAGCGCGAACTGCCAGCTGATCAATGTGCTCCACGCCGGCCGCGAGAACCAGCGCCCGATCATGACGACGCCCGCCGTGTAGCTCGCCGCACTGCCGACGCCGACGAGGAAGCGCGCCGCCGTCAGCTCGTTGCCCGTATTCGCAAGCCCGTGCAGCATGGCGCCTATGGCCATCGGCAGCGACAGGGTGGCCACCGTGCGGCGCACGCCGAAGCGGTCGAAGGCCAGCCCCACCGGGATCTGGCCCAGGAGCACGGCCATGAAGAAGCTGCCGTTGGCGAAGCCGAGCGCGGCCGAGGAGAGGTCCAGGTCGCGGATGAGCTCTGGCGCGATGACTGCCGTCGACGAGCGGAAGAACTGCGAGAGCGCAGTCGTCGAGGCCAGCATCGCCATCAGCACGGCTGCGGCAGTCCACCCCGGCGCGCGTCCTCCCGACACCCCTCCGGCGCCCGAATGCGGCTCGCTCACCCCCATATCTCCCTAGAGTATCTCTACGCGAAAAACGCACGGTACAGGCGCATCGGCCGGCGTGCCAACGTGCACTCGCTCAGCAAATGCCCCATTCGCACGTGTTCCTAAAGCAATCCTTTCCATGACAGCGGCTGGAACCGTATGCCCTTCCGAAATAACACTCCCCTCGGGCCGCCTGTCGTGAACCACCTCTTCACGGGGACCCGCCGCAGCTCAGACTCGGCGCCGCACGACGAAGCGTACCGTCTCGCGCAGCGCGTCGGCCCCGGCGCCGAAGAGCTCCAGGCTGTCGATTGCCTCGTTTTCGAGCAGCGCCAGCCGCTGCTTGGCGGCCGCCGCGCCGAGGACCGAGACGAGCGTGGCCTTGCCAGCGTCCTTGCCGACCGCCTTGCCGACCACCGTCGCCTCGCCTTCCACGTCGAGCAGGTCGTCGGCGATCTGGAAGGCGGCTCCCAGGCGCTCGCCGAATTGCGACAGCGCGCGCCGCTCGGCGGCGCCGGCCCGGCCGAGAACGGCGCCGGCCTCGCAGGCGAACCGGATCAGCGCGCCGGTCTTCATTGCCTGCAGGCGTACTACGTGCGGCACATCCGGCGCGGGCGGCAACCGCAGCTTGTCCGCCTCCAGGTCGAGGTATTGGCCGCCGGCCATGCCGAGGGTGCCGGAGGCGCGGGCGAGGCTCGCCATGAGCTCGCTGCGCACACCCGCGTCGGGATGGACGTCGGGCGACGCCAGCACCTCGAACGCCAGCGTCAGCAGCGCGTCGCCTGCCAGTATGGCGGTCCACTCGTCGAAGGCCTTGTGCACGGTCGGCTTGCCGCGCCGCAGGTCGTCGTTGTCCATGGCCGGCAGGTCGTCGTGCACCAGCGAGTAACAGTGCACGCACTCGAGGGCGACCGCCGCCTCCAGGGCCGCGTCACCCACGACGCCGAACAGCGCCGCACTCTCCATGACGAGAAAGGGACGCAGCCGCTTGCCCCCGCCCAGGGCCGCCAGCCGCATGGCCGCTATGAGGCGGCCGGGCGCGCCGGCAGCAGCGGCGCCGTCGAGCAGGGCCGCCAGGCGCGCCTCCACGCGTCCTGCCGCCGCCGCTAACCGTTTGCCGAAATCCATGCCCCGCTCGCGATCTTTGCCCGAGGCGCCCGGTGGCGCCGCTTGCATGCCTTCATTAGGCTGTCCTGTGCGCAACCGCGAAGGATAGCGCAACCGAAGGAATATCGGGTGGACGAGCGCGCCCAGCACCTCGAGCCGAGCCTAGTCGGCTGCGATCGCCCTGACGAGCCCCCTGAGCCGCCCGCTGCGATCGCCCGACGTGAAGGCGGGGACGAGAAAGAGACGGCCGCCTGCCGCTCCGCGTCGCCGTTTCTGCCGCGGGCGGCGGGCGGCGGCGCCAGCGGCGTTGCCGCCGAGGTGATCCTGGCGGCCGCGCTGGTGCAGGAGGCAGAGGCCGGCTTGGCCGCTCCGACGCACGAGGCGTCGCAGACCGAAGTGGCCGCGCCGACCGCTGCTGCTCCCGTTCCCAGCAGGCTTCGGTCGGACGAGGGGCTCGCGGAGCCTGCCCCGCCCCCACCTCCCGAGCTGCCCGATGCGGAGGTGGCGCCGACCGTCCCGCAGCCGACCGCGCCGGCGCCCGAGGCTGACCGGGCCGCTGCCCCCGTGGACCTGCCTGCGTCGCACGCGGCGGTGCCGCCGTGGCCGGCCGGCGACCCTCCGGCATCGGCGGCGCCGACGTCCGGGTCCCCGTTGCTGACCGAGATACCGCCGGAGATGTTCGACCGGCCCCTGCTCACGCCCCCGTCGCCCCAGCCCGTGCCGGCGCTGCAGCGGCTCGAGCCGGAGGAGGCGGCCGCACCAAGACCCGCGCCGAGGCCGGCCTTCCGCCCGCCGGCTGCTTCCGTGTCGGCTGCTGCGTCCCGCCTCCCCATGCCGGACGCAGGCCCAGACCTGCTGTTTCGCACCGAAGAGGCGCCTCGGACGGGCGGCGGCCGTCTTCGTCTCGCCGTCCGGACGGTGCTGGCGGCGGTCGCCGCGCTCGCCGGCCTGGTGCTCGTCTGTGCCGTGCTCTACCGCTGGATCGACCCGCCGACATCGATGTTGATGCTGGGGCAACGCCTGACGGGTACCGCCATCGTTCAGCGCTGGGTGCGGCTCGAGCGCATCTCGCCGAGCCTGATCGTGGCCGTGACGCTGTCCGAGGATGCCCAATTCTGCCGTCACCGCGGCGTGGACTGGGGCGAGCTCAAGGAGGTCATCGAGACCGCCGGCGACGGCCCGACCGTGCGCGGCGGCAGCACCATCACCATGCAGGTGGTGAAGAACCTGTTCCTGTGGCCGTCGCGGAGCTACCTGCGCAAGGCGATCGAGATCCCGCTGGCGTACCTCGTCGAGGCCCTGTGGTCCAAACGCCGCATCCTCGAGATCTACCTCAACGTTGCCGAGTGGGGTCCCGGCATCTTCGGCGCCGAGGCGGCCGCGCGCTATCACTTCAGGAAGCCTGCCTCCCAGCTCGACGCGCGCGAGGCGGCGCTGCTGGCGGTCTCGCTGCCCAACCCCTTCGAGCGGCGGGCCGGCAGGCCGGGTCCCGGCACCCAGCGTCTGGCCGACAACCTGCTGTTGCGCATGCGCGCCGCCTCAGCCGCTGCCAGCTGCGTGCGGACGCGGCCGATCGGTGGCGGCGGCTAGAGAGCGCTACCCGCATTCGTGGTCCCACATTCGTGGTCTCTGGCCATGGGCACTGATTGCCGCTATAAGCCCGCCCGACGTGAAGGGTTGCCCATACCGGGGCTCACACCCTCCTATCTTCGGGAGACTTCGATGGCAGTTCCACGCAAGAAGGTGTCGCGCATGAAGCGGGGCAATCGCCGCTCGGCCGACGCGCTGACGGCGCCCGTCTATGTCGAGGACAAGGAGTCCGGGGAGCGCCGCCGCCCGCACCACATCGACCTCAAATCCGGCAAGTATCGCGGCCGGCAGATCCTGCCGGAAAAGAGCGAGGTGTAGGGCCGCTCGCCTACCCGAGGAGGTTGCTGAAGCCCGCAGCAAGCCCGGCACGCCGCAATGGTGCCGTATTGCAGGGCTCACGGTTTGGGATGTGACGGACCGGCACCGCGCGACCGGGGCCGCACAGGAGGTGGATGATGACGCTCAGGGCGCTGCCGACGATCGCGATCCCGCTCATTCTCTACAACATCCTGGTGCTGTTCAGCGGAGGCGCAGCCGAGGAGTTCTTCCGCGCCCCGCTCTTCACCATTCCCATGATGCAGGGCGCGCGGTGGGCATTCTCGCGCGGCGATCTCATCATCCTCGTGACGATGGCGTTCCTGTTCGCGGAGCTGGTCAAGGCCACCTACACGACCTCCGTGTCGCTGGTCGACCACGGCCTGTCGATGCT
>DASRDL010000230.1:0-3815 GCA_035652635.1 Hyphomicrobiaceae bacterium
CACTGGACGCTGGTCGCCGCCAATGGAGCGGTGGGACGCCTGATGGCCTGCGCCGACCCCAGCTTGCTCGCGCCGCCCGTCAACGTGCTGCGCGCGAGCCTGCACCCGAAAGGGCTGGCCCCGCGCATCGCCAATCTCGCCGAGTGGCGGGCGCACCTGCTGGCGCGCCTGCGCCGCCAGGTGGAGGCGTCGGCCGATCCGGTATTGGCCGGGCTGGCGCACGAGCTTGCCGCTTATCCTGCGCCCCCGGCACGCCGGCCGGTGCGCACGTCCGACTACGGCGGCGTGCTCGTACCCTTGCAGCTCGAAGTCGACGGCGCGGGCACCCTGTCGCTGCTGAGCACGACTACGGTGTTCGGCACGCCGCTCGACATCACGCTGTCGGAGCTGACGCTCGAGGCCTTCTATCCGGCGGATGCAGACACCGCGGCGGCGCTCGCCGGACTGGCCCGGGCCGCCGACGCAGAGCCCTAGCCGCGAGTGTCGGTGGTCAGTGCAGCGGGCCGTTGGGATCGGTCGGGCCCGGACGGGTGGGGCCGATGTCGGGCGGAAAACCGGCCAGGTACTCGCTGGCCATGATCGGCCGATCACTGCGCGGAGGCTCGCCGGCACCGCTGACGACGAGCCAGCCGCCCGCTACCAGAGCCGCGAGCCCGACGATTTTCAGGAAACTCATCGTGGCGATGCGCATGGCATCGACTCCCGGATTGCTGCGTATGGTGGCTGCATCGCATATAGAGTTGTTCGCGCTTGCGAAAAGGCACCCTCACGCAGGCGTGACGCGGCAGTGAGCCGATGTGCCCGCGCGGCTGCAGGACGGGCAAGGCGAACAAGAGAGAGGAAGCATGGAGCGCCCCGACATCCTCAAGCGCGAGATCAAGGCGCTGGCGTTCGACCAGTACGGCACCATTGTCGACATGCAGAAGGGCCTGACCGAGGCCGTCACGCCGTTCCTGAAACGGAAGGGCTGGGACGGGTCGCCCAGCAGCTTCGTCACGTGGTGGCGGCGCACCCACTTCGAGAATTCGATGATCGATGCGCTGATCGACCGTGGCCACACGCCCTACCGCCAGATCGGCCACCGTGCGGTGTCCTACGTGATGGACCGCTGCGGCATCGTCTATACGCAGGACGAGGTGCGCTGGCTGGTCGGCGAAATCGAGAAGCTGCGACCCTTCCCCGACGTAATCGCCGCGCTCGTGAAGCTGCGCGCCGCCGGCTACAAGCTCGCCATCCTCTCCAACGGCGACCGCGACATGCTCGAGGCCGCCGGCCCGCACATCGGCTTCGCCTTCGACCGCGTGATCTCGGTCGAGGAGGCCGGCTACTTCAAGCCGCACTGGAAGACCTACGCCACGGCCGAGGCCTTGCTCGGCCTCGACCGCTCCTCGATCCTGTTCGTCGCCAACCACGCCTTCGACTGCATCGGCGCCAAGGCCTACGGCATGCGCACCGCCTTCGTGGATCGCCGCAAGCGGCCGTTCGGGGAGACGCCGCATCGGCCCGACCTGATCGTCGCCGACTTCGCCGAGCTCGCCGCGGTGATGGCATGAACCGGCCGCGACGTTTGCGCGCAGGCTTGTAACGCGCTGCAATCCAGTGTGAAGAGCGGGCCGAAGCGGGGCCGTATTGGCGCCACGTGCGCTGCCGACAAGTCGGCGCATGAAGCACATACGCCAACCCATGCGCGGCCGGCTGCGGATTGCAGCGTCCGCCATCCTCCTGGCTGCGCCGGCGCTCCCGGTTCACGCCAGACCTGCCGCCGAGCGGCCCAACGTGCTCACGCACTTGCGGCTGGTCGCGGCGCCGGGCTCCCTGCCCCTATCGGTGGTACCGCCGGTGCCGCGGCCGGCGTCGCGGCCGCCGGCGAGGAGCGGGAGCGCACCGGCGATCGTGCCGCCTGTACCCCAGCTTGCGCACCGACCGCCGCAGCCGCCCCTTCCGAGCCTCGCCGACGCCGCTGCCCCCTTGCCGCCGGCGCCGCGGCTGGTCAGGCAGGGCGTGCAGCTGGCGGCTCTGGCGCCAGAGCGCATGGACCCGGCCCTGTGGCCGGAGCCGCGGCCGGAGCCGCGCCCGCCGCGACGGGATGCCAAGTCGGAGCGGATGCTGGCCTGCTTGAGCCCCGCGGCGCGCGCCCTGTTCGACCGCATCGAGGCCGAGCACGGGCCCATGCGGGTGATCTCCACCTGTCGGCCGGGCGCGCGCATCGCCGGCTCGGGTCGCATCTCCAAGCACGCCAGCGGGGAGGCCATCGACTTCGAGGCAGGAGGGCGCAAGGCCCAGGTGGTGCGCTGGCTGATCGCCAACCACAAGCGGGGCGGCACCATGACCTACTCGGACATGAGCCACATCCATGTCGACATCGGCCACCACTTCGTGGCCCTCGGCGCCCCCAGCGGCCGTTGATCCTCCCTCTCCCCGCACGCGGGCAGGAGAACGCTACGGCGTCGCCACCAGCCAGGCGCCGCGGGCGAGGTAGGTGAGGCTGACGCCGATGGTGACGCGCCGGCTCCACTGACGGAAGCCGTCATCGGTCATGCGCGTCAGGACCGTGGCCGCGAGCGACGTGCCGGCAATGGTGAGGGCGATGGCGGCCACATAGGCCCACCAGGGAATGCTCGCATCGTAGGTGGCCCCGAACGAGCCGAAATAGAGGATGCGGTAGACGTGGCCCATCACCTGGGTCACGGCCTTGGTGGCGACGATCCGCCGGCGGTCGAGCTGGCTCTTCTGGAAGAACACGTCGAGGATGTGGCCGGCAGCGCCAGCCATCAGCTGCAGCAGGATGATGAGGCAGCCGGCAAAGTAGGGCACACCCGGTCGGGTGATGTCGAGGCTGATGCGTCTGGGGATCAGGTCGGCGGCGAAGGGAAGCAGCCCCAGCGTGAAGTAGAGCGTTGCCTTGCTGGGCAGCAGGGCGACCGAGCGCATCAGCAGGAACACCGTGGTCGAGCCGATCAGGAACCGCCAGACGATGCTCCACTCCACATGGCGGAACCACAGGGTCGCCCGCCAGCCGTTGGACACCGTCTGGATGATGCCGAACAGCACCATCGCCGGCACCACGTCCATGAACACGAGCAGCACGCCGAGCAGGATCATGCCGCCGGCCATGCCGAACAGCCCCGACACGAACGACGAGGCGAGCATGGTGATGCCGATGACGGCGAAAGCGGAGGGCGCCAGCATCTATTCGTGCGCCCTGGCCAGCAATGCCTCGGCGGCGGTGCGCACGGCCGCCGGGAACGGGCAGGATTTGTGCGCTCTCTTGTCGAGGTGGACCGAGGTGATGTCGCTCGTCGCCGCCAGCGCCCCGGTCTCGAGGTTGTACATCTGGTGGCGCACGACGAGGCGCTTCTCGGTGATCTCGAGCACCTGCGAGCGGATCTCGATGACATCGCCCGCGAACAGCTCCTTGGCGTAGGAGATGTTCTGCTGCACCCCGGCCATGCCGTGGCGCTCGCCGCGCAGGTAGGAGGGCGTGAGGCCGAGCTCGCAGAACAGCACCCAGTTGGCCTCGTCGAACTTGGCGCCGTAGGAGACGATATTCATGTGGCCTATGTGATCGCAGTGGCTGGCGTAGACGGCGCCGCGGTACGATCCGCCCAATGGCCATGCCCGACGGCGGTGCCGCCTGTGGCAGCTTGCCCCACGGGGCCCCCGCCAGCAATGCACCGGTCGTCAATGCTGCTATGGCGCCGGCCGAGGCTGGGGTAGAACCGGCGCCAGAGGTGCACCCATGGTCGACCTGAAGCCCCCGTTCCGGCGTGCGGCGCCCGAGGACGCCCAGGCGCTGGCCGAGATCGTCGATTTCG
>DASRDL010000231.1:0-2645 GCA_035652635.1 Hyphomicrobiaceae bacterium
GGAGCGGGTCGATCGCACGCGCGTCGGCGACAAGCAGGTCGATCTGCCGTGTGTCGGCGTGTTCGAGATGCAGGACGGCAAGATCAAGTCCTGGCGGGACTACTTCGATCTTGCGACCTATACCAAGGCCATCGCCTGAGCGGCGCGCGGCCGCGCCGGCTAGGAAAGCCGCCACATGATGCCGGCCAGGGCCATGGCCGCCGCCGCGAACGCCACGAGCCCGCGGCGGCCGTTGACGAAGCTGTCGGGCAGGGGCCGCAGCAGCAGCGGGGCAAACAGCAGCGCTGCTCCCGCGCCGATCACGACCGCGTACCAGGGAAGGCCGCGCCATCCCAGCGCCAGGGCGGCCAGCGCGGCAAGCCCGGCGGCGGCCATGGTTCCCCACAGCAGCAGCCCGCCCGTGGGGCCCTGCAGGCTGGCCGCGCGGTGCTCGGCCGGAAAGTGCCCGCTCACCGTCAGGCCATAGAGCGCCGCCAGCAGGGTGGTGCCCGTCAGCAACCCCAGGCTGACCCAGTCGATATCGAGCAATCTCGCCTCGCGCGCTTGACCTGCCGTCATCCCGCTCACTAGCATACGCGAGATATATCAGACAGCCGCCTGCAACGGCCGGCGCGGGAGGGAGGCAGCGATGGCGCAGGATACGGGCAAGGCCGCTTCGGCGGCCGAGAAGAAACGCGAGAAGCGCACCATCACCGAGATCCGGGACAGCAAGAAGACCGGCGAGAAGATGGTCTACATGTCGGTACCGGACTACACGAGCGCCAAGTGGGCCGAGATGGCGGGCGTCGACGTGGCGGTGGTGGGCGACAGCCTGGCCATGATCGCCCACGGCCATCCCTCCACCATCCCCGCCACCATGGACATGATGGTGATGCACGCCCAGGCCATCCGCCGCGGCGCACCCAATACCTTCGTGCTCGGCTGCATGCCCTACCAGAGCTACAACACGGTCGACCGCGCGCTGGTGAACGCCACCCGCTTCATGCAGGAGGCCGGCTCGGATGCGGTGAAGCCCCAGGGCGGCAAGTCCCAGGCGCACATCCTCAAGGCGCTGGTCGATGCCGGCATCCCGACCGCCTCGCATATCGGGCTTACGCCGCACACCATCGCCATGTTCGGAGGCTTCAAGATCCAGGGCCGCACGGCGGAGGCGGCAATGAAGATCCTCGAGGACGCGCTCGCCATCGAGGACGCCGGCTGCTTCATGCTGGAGTTCGAAGCCGTCCCGGCAAAAATTGCCAAGCTGATCTCCGAGCAGCTCACCATTCCCACCATCGGCATCGGCGCAGGCGTCGGCACCGACGGGCAGATCCTGCTCTGCCACGACCTCCTGGGCGTGTTCACCGACTTCAAGCCCAAGTTCACCAAGCGCTTCGCCAAGCTCACCGAGGTCGCCGTCGCGGGCATCAAGCAGTACATCAAGGAGGTGAAGGAGGGCTCCTTCCCCGACGACGACCACTCCTACACGGTCAAGGAGGAGGAGTACGAGAAGTTCGCCGCCATGGTCGCCAAGCGCAGGCAGATCTGAGGAAGAACCCATGGCGGAGTCCACGGCAGCCCCGGTCTGGAAGCGCGTTCTCGCTCCCCTTCTCGATTGGATTTCGGTCTTCGCCGTCGGCGGCTACCTGATCGGCGCGGCCACGGGAGGACTGGAGCCCGGCGGCTTCAACCTGCAGGGCTGGCCGGCGCTGCTCCTGCTCCTGGTCGTCATCCTCTACTTCTATGTCGGGCGCCGCCTCGCGGGCGGCACCCTGTGGGACCGGTTCTTCGGCATCGCCCGGCCGCAACCCAAATGAAGAGCGGAGCACTCAGGAAAGCTGCAACTCGGGCGGCGCGGCCTGCCGGCGCCGAGACTTTGACCGAGCAGGCCTATCGCCAGCTCGAGGAGCAGATCGTCACGCTGCGCCTGGCGCCCGGCGAGTTCGTGTCGGAGTACGCGCTGGCCGAGAGTCTGGCGTTCGGCCGCACGCCGATTCGCGAAGCGCTGCAGCGGCTGGCGCGCGAGGGGCTGGTGGTGATTCTGCCGCGCCGGGGCATTCAGGTATCGGAGACCGACACGCGCAAGCAGCTGCTCGTGCTCGAGGTGCGCCGCGAGCTCGAACGGCTGCTCGCCCGCCTCGGCGCCCAGCGCGCCACGGACGAGCAGCGCCGGCGCTTCAACGAGATCGCCGACGGTATGGAGCGCGCCGCCAGGACCAACGACGACATCGCCTTCATGCGCCTCGACCGCGAGCTCAACCTGCTCATTTCGGCGGCCGCCCACAACGACTACGCCGCCCGCGCCATGCGCGCCCTGCACGGCCACTCGCGGCGCTTCTGGTACATGCATTACAAGCAGGCCGCCGACCTGCCGCTGTGCGCCAGGCTGCACGCGGCCCAGGCGCGCGCCATCGCGGACGGGGCGCAGAAGCGGGCCGCCGAAGCGACCGATCGCCTCATCGACTACACCGAGACCTTCACGCGAGCGACGTTGACGCCATGAAGACCTACCAGGGCACGCGCAGCATCGACGGCCTCAAGGTGACGGTGGACGGCCGGCCGCTGCCCGAGCACTACGAGGTCAAGCAGTTCACCAAGTGGGGCTTCGAGTGGACCTACGAGGGGGCGAGCCCGCAGCAGCTGGCGCTCGCCATCCTCTATGACCA
>DASRDL010000232.1:0-3419 GCA_035652635.1 Hyphomicrobiaceae bacterium
ACGGGAATCCGGCGCGGCCGGGTTGTGTGGCGGCAAAGGATGGAAAACTTGGGGCAATGGCAAGCTCCGGGTCGATCGCCGGTTAACCGGTGCCGGCCTGGCCGTTGTCGCTGGCGAGGTCGGGATCATCGAAAAGGCCGAATTGCGGCGTGGCGGTGCGGGCGGGGCCGGCGATCCCCAGGTGCTTGTAGGCCTTGAGGGTGAGCACGCGTCCGCGCGGGGTGCGGCCGATGAAGCCCTGCTGCAGCAGATAGGGCTCGACGATCTCCTCCAGCGCATCGCGCGGCTCGGAGAGCGCCGCCGAGATGGTCTCGATGCCGACCGGGCCGCCGTCGTAGTTGCGGGCGATGCACGAAAGATAGCGGTGGTCGAGCGCATCGAGGCCCTCGCTGTCGACCTCGAGCTGCTTGAGCGCCCGGTCGGCTGCCTCCGCCGTCACGACCTTGGCGCCGTCGACGGCGGCGAAGTCGCGCACGCGGCGCAGGAGGCGTCCGGCGATGCGTGGCGTGCCGCGCGAGCGGCGCGCGATCTCCGCCGCGCCGTCCGGGCTGATGGACATCTTGAGCACGTCGGCGCCGCGCCTGACGATCAATTCCAGCTCGGCGTGGGTGTAGAAGTTGAGGCGCACGGGGATGCCGAAGCGGTCGCGCAGCGGCGTCGTGAGCAGCCCCGTGCGCGTGGTGGCGCCGATCAGCGTGAAGCGGGCGAGGTCGATCTTGACCGAGCGCGCCGCCGGCCCCTCGCCGATGATGAGGTCGAGCTGGTAGTCCTCCATGGCCGGATAGAGGATCTCCTCCACCGCCGGGTTGAGGCGGTGGATCTCGTCGATGAAGAGGACGTCGCGGTCCTCCAGGTTGGTGAGCAGCGCCGCGAGGTCGCCGGCCTTGGCGATGACGGGACCGGAGGTGGAGCGGAAGCCCACACCCAGCTCGCGCGCCATGATCTGGGCGAGCGTGGTCTTGCCGAGCCCCGGAGGACCCGCGAACAGCACGTGGTCGAGCGCATCCCCACGCGCCTTGGCGGCCTCGATGAACACCTTCAGGTTCGACCGCGCCTGCTCCTGGCCGATGAACTCGCGCAGGTACTGCGGGCGCAGAGAGGTCTCTGCGTCGTCCGCGTCGCGCTTGGCACCGGTGACGAGGCGGTGTGCGTCGGTCATGGTTTGTTCTGTGAGCGTATTCGCCGCGGCGGTCAAGGCCGGGCGAAGAATTTGCAACTCGATTCTCCAAGGGTCACAGCATGGCGTGGCCGCGACAGGGTGTGGCTGTGCCGTCAAACGCGATGCTTCGCCTCGACCTGCTCGGCGATGCTGGTCGGCTCGGAAACGGGGAGACCGTCCACCGCGCAGCCTGCTTCAGAATACTGTTGAGCGTACCCGGGGCCAAACCGTCCGCCACGGGTGGCGACCAGCCGCCAACCATCATCCTCGAGCACTCGGATCATCTCGCGCACTTTCAATCTTTGGGCCGCTTGTCGATCACGCGGCGGGCCTTGCCCTGGCTGCGCTCCACCGCGCCGGGGTCGGCGACGGTGATGCGGGCGGTGACGCCGACGATGCTCTTGATGTGGTGGGCGAGCTCGGCGGCGGAGGCGGTGCGCGCCTCGGCGGCGGCAAGGCCCGGCGACGCCTCCACCAGCACCTCCATCTCGTCGAGGCGGCCCTCGCGCGTGAGGACCAGCTGGTAGTGTCGCGCCAAGCCCTTCACTTTGAGGATCTGCTCCTCGATCTGGGTCGGAAACACGTTGACCCCGCGCACGATCATCATGTCGTCGGTGCGGCCCGTGACCCGCTCCATGCGGCGCATGGAGCGGGCGGTGCCCGGCAACAGGCGGGTGAGATCGCGCGTGCGGTAGCGCACGATCGGCATGCCCTCCTTGGTGAGCGAGGTGAAGACGAGCTCGCCCTTCTCCCCGTCGGGCAGCACCCGGCCCGTCACGGGGTCGATGATCTCGGGGTAGAAGTGGTCCTCCCAGACGGTGAGCCCGTCCTTGCTTTCCACGCACTCGTTGGCGACGCCGGGCCCGATCACCTCGGAGATGCCGTAGATGTCGACGGCGTGCATGTCGAAGGCCGCCTCGATCTCGCGGCGCATGGGCTCGGTCCACGGCTCGGCGCCGAAGATGCCGACCTTGAGCGAGGTGGCGCGCGGGTCGCGCCCCTGGCGGCGGAACTCGTCGAGGATCGCCAGCATGTAGGAGGGCGTGACCGAGATGATGTCGGGCTCGAAATCGAGGATGAGCTGCACCTGGCGCTCGGTCATGCCGCCGGACACGGGGATGGTGGTCAGTCCGAGCTTCTCGGCGCCGTAGTGCAGGCCGAGGCCCCCCGTGAAGAGGCCGTAGCCGTAGGCGTTGTGCAGCTTCATGCCCGGCCGGCCGCCCGAGGCCCGGATCGAGCGCGCCACCACGCCGGCCCACACCTCGAGATCGCCCTGCGTGTAGCCCACCACGGTGGGCTTGCCGGTGGTGCCGGAGGAGGCATGCACGCGTACGATCTCCTCCCGCGGCACCGCGAACAGGCCGAAGGGATAGTTGGCGCGCAGCGTCTCCTTGGTGGTGAAAGGGAAGCGGGCGAGGTCGGCGAGCGTCACGAGGTCATCGGGGTGCACGCCGGCCACATCGAACGCCTGGCGATAGTGCGGCACGCGGGCGTAGACGCGGGCCAGCGTCGCTCTGAGGCGGGCGAGCTGAAGGGCGGCGATCTCGTCGCGCGATGCGATTTCGATCGGCTCGAGGTCCTGGCGACGCGGTGTGAGGTCGAGCATCGGCTGCTCCGTGGGGTAGTGGTGTAGGTTGGGTTGGCGCCTCAGCGCGTGACCCAACAATGGACGTTCTAGCGGATGTTGGGTCACGGGCTTCGCCCCAACCCAATCTACACCTCCACATCTCGGCCCTCCGGCACGAGCTTGCCCCGGATGGTGCGGGTGTGGCCGCGGAACTCCGCGATCGTCTCGCCCGTGGCGGCCTTCACCGTCACATCGTAGATGCCGCTGCGCTCTCCCTTGTGGCGCTCGCGCGCCTCGGCGACGAGGCGCATGCCGAGGCGGCCGGGGGCGATATAGGAGATCTGGCAGTGCTGCGCCACGGTGCGCTCGTTGCGCGTGCTCGAGGCGAATGCCATGGCCGAGTCGGCGAGCAGGAAGATGAAGCCGCCGTGGCAGAGGCCGTGGCCGTTGACCATGCTGGGGGCGACGCTCATGGACAGCACGGCGCGGCCGGGCTCGATCGTCTCGATCGACATGCCGAGCGCGCGGCTCGCCGCGTCCTCGGCCCACATGGCATCCGCGCTCGCCCTGGCGATGGCGGCGGCGTCGCGCGTCATGCCTTGCGCCCCGTGAAGCGGGGCGCGCGCTTCTCCAGGAAGGCGGCGATGCCTTCGGCCGCATCCGGCGAGCTGCCGGCCAGCCGTTGCAGGTCGC
>DASRDL010000233.1:0-3687 GCA_035652635.1 Hyphomicrobiaceae bacterium
CTACGCCATCGCCCGGGAGTCCTTTCTGGGCGGCCACGACAGCTTCCAGGTGCACGCCTTTCCGTTCCGCATGACCAAGGAAAACATGGCACGCTTCGCCAGCCACGAGGCGTATCCGTTCTGGCAGACCATCAAGGAGGCGTACGACTACTTCGAGCTGACGCGCCAGCTGCCGACCATCGCCGTCTGCAACCGCAGCTATGTGGTCAACGTGGCGCTGAAGCGCGGCGGCGACCTCTCGCGGCTCGACCCGGCGGGCCCATGCCCGGCGTTCGTGAAGCCGGCGCCCGATCCCTTCAGGCTGCGCCCCGGCGAAGAGTTCGCCGAGCAGCGCATCGTCGTGCCCGGGCCGAAAATGCGCAGCCTCGCCAGCGCCGATGACGGGGCGCGCTCCGGTCCGACGTCGACGGGCTCGCTCGGCGCTGTCCTGGCGCCGAGCATGAGCTTCGTTCCCGCCCGGTGAGTGCCGCCTCGCCGCGGCCCGCGGTGCGGCGGCTCGCCGCTCTGGCATGGCGGCGCCTGTGGCTCGGCCTTGCGGTATTTGCCGTCGCCGCGGCCGCACTGCTGTGGTGGCGTGAGGCTCTCCTCGACCCGGACCGTGTCGCCATCGAAGCCGAGCGTGTCCGCCGCCTGGGGCTCGCGACGCTGGGCCAGCCGCTGCCGGGCACGCCCGATCTTGCGAATCTCCCGGGCCGGCTGGCGGGGCAGGGCTTTTCCCTGGGCGCCCCGGTGCTCATCCGCATTTTCAAGCGCGAGTTCGAGCTCGAGCTGTGGCTGCGGCGCGGAGACCGGTTCCACCTCTTCGCCGTCTATCCCGTCTGCCGCTGGTCGGGTCAGCTCGGGCCAAAGCTGAGAGAAGGCGACGCCCAGGCTCCGGAGGGCTTCTATACCGTCGATGCCAGGGCCCTGAACCCGGCGAGCCGCTGGCACCGCGCCTTCAATCTCGGCTTTCCCAACGCCTTCGACCGCGCGCACGGGCGCACCGGGTCGTTCGTGATGGTGCACGGCGGCTGCGCCTCCGTCGGCTGTTTCGCCATGACCGATCCCGTCGTCGACGAGATCTGGCGGCTGGTGACCGCGGCCCTCAAGCGCGGCCAGAAGCGGTTTTCTGTGCACGTCTTCCCGTTCCGCATGAGCGAGGAGGCCCTCGCGCGGCGGTCGCATCATCCCGCGGCCGCCTTCTGGCGCGACCTGAAGCGCGGCCATGACGCCTTGGAGGAAACGGGGCTGCCCCCCGTGATCGGCGTCTGCGCCGGGCGCTATCGCGTCACCCCGGCGTCGGCCCCGACTGACGGCAGCCATGAAATCGCCAATAGTTGCATAAACCTAACCAGTCAAAAGGGCTGAGCCTGGCAGGCTGGGCCCCGTTAGGCTCTCCCGAGCGGCAGCTGCCACTCGGTCCCCCGCGGGCCGGCAGCCACCCGCACTCACCGCAGACAGAAGGCTTTAGTCCATGCGCGTGCCCCCTCGGCATCCATCCCTCTCTTTCGCCTTGTTCGGCGCCCTGGCCTGCGCCGCATTCCCGGCCGTCAGCCCAGCCGCGGCAGAGACGTCGGTGGAGCAGATCGAAGCCGTGAACCCGGGTGCCTTCGGGCCGAACTACACCTTTGCCGACCGTGCCCGCCGGCTGCGGGAGAAAGGCCTGACCGCCGGCAGCCCCGTGCTGATCCGAGTCTTCAAGCAGGAGTCCCAGCTCGAGCTGTGGATGGAGAAGTCGGGCCGCTTCGAGCTCTTCGCCACCTATCCCATCTGCTTCTGGTCGGGGAGCCTCGGCCCCAAGCTGCGCGAGGGCGACAAGCAGGCGCCCGAGGGCTTCTACGCGTTCGGCCGAGGCCAGCTCTATCCGACCGGACGTCGCCCGCGCTCGTTCGATATCGGGTTCCCCAACGTCTACGACAAGTCGTACGGGCGCACCGGGTCCTACATCTTCGTCCATGGCGGCTGCACGTCCACCGGCTGCTTCGCCATGACCGACCGGGTGATGGACGAGATCTATGCCCTCACCGAAGCGGCGTTGAGCGAGGGGCAGGAGCGCATCGAGGTGCACGCCTTCCCCTTCCGCATGACCGACGCCAACCTGGCAGCGCACGCCGAGAGCGACTGGCGCGACTTCTGGATGAACCTCAAGGAGGGCTACGATCGGTTCGAGCGCACGCATGTGCCGCCGCGGGTGAGCGTATGCGGCCGCCGCTACGTGTTCGAGGACGGCGGGCGGCCGGAGGAGGCCTCGCCGCTGATGGGCGCAGGCGTCCAGGGCCAGCTCGGCATGTGCGAGGACGCGCTCGACGGCATCATCTCCACTGCCATCCCCCCCAGAGCGGACGTGGCGATGGCGCGCGTTCGTGGCATGGTCACGCATTTCCGCCATCGCCGTGCCGCCGCGCGCAACGGGCGCAGGAACTACGCCAGTGCCCGCCGCGCCCGCATGGCGGCCCATGCCCGGCGCATGCGCACCGCCGTGTCGCGGGGGAGCCGCGACCGCTGATCGCAAGGCGCTGTCGCCGCGCGCATGCTGTGGCGCGGCCGGGCCCGGTTGTTTAACCTCGCTGGCGGACACATCGATAAATCTCGGGAGCAGCCGCCTTGGCCAGCCAGCGCAGCATCTACAGGGAGGAGCACGAGCTCTTCCGCCGGACCGTCAGCGCCTTCATCGACCGCGAGATCGCGCCCAACTACGAGCGCTGGGAGAAGGATGGCCAGGTGAGCCGCGAGGTGTGGCTGAAGGCCGGCGCGGCCGGCCTGCTGCTCACCGACGTGCCCGAGGTCTATGGCGGCAGCGGCGGCGACTTCCTCTACAGCGCCGTGCTGGCCGAGGAGATGGCCAGGCGCGTCTACGCCGCCCCGGGCTTCGGCCTGCACTCCGACATCGCCGCGCCCTACATCCTGCACTACGGCAGCGAGGAGCAGAAGCGCACCTGGCTGCCGCGCATGGCCAGGGGCGAGGTGATCGCGGCCATCGCCATGACCGAGCCCGGAACGGGGAGCGACCTGCAGGCCGTGCGCACGACGGCCCTCAGGAAGGGCAACGAGCTGGTGGTGAACGGGCAGAAGACCTTCATCACCAACGGCGGCATGGCCGACGTCGTCATCGTCGTCGCCAAGACCGACGCGAGCGCTGGGGCCAAGGGGGTGAGCCTGGTGCTGGTCGAGACCGACCGGCCGGGCTTCAAGCGCGGCCGCAACCTCAAGAAGATCGGCCAGAACGCCCAGGACACGGCCGAGCTGTTCTTCGAGGACGTGCGGGTGCCGCCTTCCAACATCCTGGGCGAGGAGGGCCGCGGCTTCGCCTGCCTCATGAACCAGCTTCCCAGGGAGCGCCTGCTGGTCGCCATCGGCTCGGTCGCCGTCATGGAGGCGGCACTCGCCTGGACCGTGGACTACACGCGCCAGCGCAAGGCCTTCGGACAAGCGATCGCCGAGTTCCAGAACACGCGCTTCAAGCTGGCCGAGGTGAAAACCGAGGTGACGGTGGCGCGCGTGTTCCTCAACCACTGCCTGGAGCTGTTCCTGGCGGGCGAGCTCGACGCCACCACGGCGGCCATGAGCAAGTGGTGGCTGTCCGAGCTCGACAACAGGGTGCTCGACACCTGCCTGCAGCTGTTCGGCGGCTACGGCTACATGCTGGAGTACCCCATCGCCCGCGCCTATGCCGACGCCCGCGTGCACCGCATCTACGCCGGCACCACC
>DASRDL010000234.1:0-6658 GCA_035652635.1 Hyphomicrobiaceae bacterium
GCTGCTGCCCGACGACGGATCGATCGCCGTGAAGGCGGGCTATCCTCCCGAGGACCGGCTCGATGACGCCGACCTCGCCGCCGCCAAGTGGGCGTGGGAGCAGAACCGCCCCGCGGGCCGCGATTCGGACGCGCTGCCGGGGGCCAAGTGGCTGTTCTTCCCCATGCGCACGGGCCGCGGCCGGATCGGCATCCTCGGCATCTGCCGCGACGAGCCGGGTCCCCTCCTGCGTGCCGAGCAGCGGCGCCTGCTCGACGCGCTGAGCGACCAGGGCGCGCTGGCGATCGAGCGCGTGCATCTCGTCGAGGACATCGACCGGGTGCGGCGCGTGGCGGAGGCCGACCGGCTGCGCTCGGCCCTCCTCACCTCGATCTCGCACGACCTGAAGACCCCGCTCGCCGCCGTTCTGGGCGCGGCGGGAGCGCTGCGCGACCTGTCCGCCTCCCTCGACGACGGCGCCAAGGCCGACCTGCTCGCCACCATCATCGACGAGTCGGAGCGCCTCAACCGCTTCATCGCCAATCTGCTCGACATGACCAGGCTCGAATCGGGCGCGGTCGTGCCGAATGCGGCCCTGCACGACATGGGCGAGATCGTCGGCAGCGCCCTGGAGCGGGCGGGCAAAATCCTCGCCAGGCACCGTGTCGAGGTCGAGATCAGCCCCGACCTGCCGATGGTGATGGTCGACGCCGTGCTGTTCGAGCAGGTGCTGTTCAATTTGCTGGACAACGCCGCCAAGTATGCGCCGCCCGACACGGTCGTGCGCATCCAGAGCTGGCGCGACCGGGACGGCATCAAGCTGCAGGTGCTGGACGAGGGCGCCGGCATCCCGCCGGCCGAGCTCGAGCGCATCTTCGACAAGTTCCACCGCGCCCAGAAGGGGGATCAGGTGCGCGCCGGCACCGGGCTCGGCCTGGCCATCTCGCGCGGCTTCATCGAGGCGCTTCGGGGCACCATCGTCGCCGCCAACCGCAGCGACCGCTCGGGCGCCGTCTTCACCGTCACGCTGCCGGTACCCGCCGGCGCCGAGCAGGGCCAGGCTGCGGCATGACCACGGGCTCGCTGAAGATCCTCGTCATCGACGACGAGCCGCCCATCCGCAAGCTCCTGCGCACGGGGCTCGCCTCGCAGGGCTACGAGGTGCTGGAGGCGCCCAACGGCCGGACGGCGCTGGAGCTGCTCGCCAGGAAGCCCGACCTCGCCATTCTCGACCTCGGCCTGCCCGACGTCGATGGGCTCGAGCTGCTGCGGCAGCTGCGCCAGCGCCAGGAGAGCCTGCCCGTCGTCGTGCTGTCGAGCCGCGACGACGAAGCCGGCAAGGTCGCCGCCCTCGACCTCGGCGCCGACGACTACGTCACCAAGCCGTTCGGCATGGACGAGCTGCTGGCGCGCATGCGCGCGGCGCTGCGCCACCAGCTGCAGGCACACGGCGAGAAGCCGGTCTTCCAGGTCGGCGACCTCAGCGTCGACCTGGTGCGCCGCATCGTCAGGGTGGGCGACAGGGAGGTGCGGCTCTCTCCCAAGGAATACGACCTGCTGCGGCTGCTGGTGCAGCACGCCGGCAAGGTGCTGACCCACAAGTTCCTGCTGCAGCAGCTGTGGCACGAGCCGACCGACACCCAGTACCTGCGCGTGTACGTGCGCCAGCTGCGGCGCAAGATCGAGAAGAACCCCGAGCGCCCGCAGTACGTCATGACCGAGCTCGGCGTCGGCTATCGCCTGCGCGCCCCGGGGTGAGCGCCCGCCAGCGCCGGGTCCGCCGGTGCCCTCCAGCCCTCGGCCCTCAGCTCTGCATCCGGCCCGAGCGGCCCACCCTCTGCTCCTGGCTGCGCTGCCAGTAGACGAAGAGCACGGTGACGAGCGCCGTCAGCACCATGGTGGCGAGGATGTCGGGCCGCTTGATGAAGGCGAGCCAGACGTTGAGGCCGGCCTGCAGCGAGGCCTGACGTCCGACCAAGAGCCCGTTGCCGACGATGACGACCAGGAACACGCCCGCTGTCAGCCCGACGGCGGCGGCCACTTGCAGCAGCCGCTTGAAGAGGCGGGGAACGGACAGGCCGTTGCCGGCCACGACCAGCATTGTGGTTTCGACCATGACAGTTGCACTCCCCTGCTGTTTGCAAGCGACGGTAGCCGACCGCCGCGGCAACTTCCACGGCCTGCCGGCCACACTCACAACCAACGGAAAGGGAGCAGCACCAGGGGGTGCGGATCAGCCCGGCGGGCGGTCGCTGAACAGGAAGCCGCCCTTGGCCTTGGAGGTCTTGGGGCTCTCCATGATCTGCACCATCACCGCTTCCGGCTTGACGTTGAAGTTGCGCACTACGGCATCGGTGATGTCCTTCACCAGCGCACGCTTCTGATCGAGCGAGCGCCCTTCGACGGCGTAGACGTAGACCTCCGGCATCGCTTCACTCCTCGTTCCCGACGCTTGCGATCCGGCTCAGATGCGGTCGTCGCACCGGATCGTCTCGTTCTCCAGCCGCGCCAACTCCTCGGTGGCGAAGCGGTCGATGTCGCCCTGGGTCTGGCGGCACTGCTCCTTGATCTTGCGCATATCGATGCGCGACAGGTCCACGCCCAGGTGGCGCATGATCTTGGGTACGTCCACCCGGCTCAGGTCGAGGCCGAAAGCGCCGAGGGCATCGCGCTGGTCGGGCGTGAGCAGCCGGTCGAGGCCCTTGAGGTCGAGGAACTTGTCGACGCCCTGCACGTCGGCATCCTCGAGCGCGGCGCACAGCCTCCCGCCCTCGCTGCGGCTCAGGCGCCGCAGCTGCCGGAAGGCCTCCACCTGCAGCTTCAGGAAGCGCTGGTACTGCGGCGAGCAGACCTGGGTACCCTGTGGGCCGAGCTGCGGCGGCAGCTGGACGAGTTCCTTGGCCGGCGCCGCACCGGGCGCTTGGGCGAACGCGCCGGCGCAGAGCAGGACGGCGAAGGCCCCGAGGAGCCCCACGTGCTTGAGCGTCATTGATGTCTCTCCCTGTTTTCAGGGCCACTCGTGGCACGGCCGATTGCAGCACGGAACTGGTGCGGCAACAAGGCATGGGTCCCGGGCGGGCGTGGCCCTGGCCGCCGTTCCGGCCTTGCAGCCCTGCGCAGATCGTCTAATGGTGAGCCGGCGATCGCGGCCCGGCCTCATCCTGCGCGATACCGGGCCGCGCCCGTCATGCGCCCTTCGACAAGCCCGGGGCGGGGCGTGCGAGCGATACAACGATGCGGATCTCGTGCCGGGCCTGTCGGGCACGCGTCCAAAGGGGGAAGCGCCATGCTTCAGCTCGTGCCGAACCTGCAGCGGCTGGGGACGGAGACCGCCTTCGAGGTGCTGGCGCGTGCCGCCGAGCTCGAGCGCAAAGGCAAGTCCATCATCAACCTCGGCATCGGCCAGCCCGACTTCAAGACGCCCGCCCACATCGTCGAGGCGGCCATCAAGGCCCTGCGCGACGGCCATCACGGCTACACCCCGGCCCAGGGCATCCTGCCGCTGCGCGAGGCGGTGGCGAGGGACCTCAACCGCCGGCACGGCGTGGAGGTCGACCCCGACACCATCGTCATCATGCCGGGCGGCAAGCCCACCATGTTCTTCTCGATCCTGATGTTCGGCCAGCCGGGCGCCGAAATCATGTATCCGGACCCCGGCTTCCCCATCTACCGCTCGATGATCCAGTACACCGGCGCCAAGCCCGTCCCGATCGCGCTCAGAGAGGAAAACCAGTTCGCCTTCTCCGCCGAGGAGGTGCTCTCGCAGATCACGCCCCGGACCAGCCTCATCATCCTCAACAGCCCCAACAACCCGTGTGGCGGCGCGGTGCCGGCGGAGGAGGTGCGGCGGCTCGTCGCCGGCCTCGCGCGCCACCCCGACGCGGCCATCCTGTCCGACGAGATCTACAGCCAGATGCTCTACGGCGGGCGTCAGCACGAGAGCTTCCTGCGCTATCCCGAGATCCGCGACCGGCTGATCGTGCTCGACGGCTGGTCCAAGACCTACGCCATGACGGGCTGGCGGCTCGGCTTCTCGGTGTGGCCCAAGGCGCTGGTGGAATCGGTGGTGCGGCTGTGCGTCAACAATCACTCCTGCGTCAACGCGCCGACACAGTACGCCGGCATTGCCGCGCTGGAGGGCCCGCAGGACGAGGCGCGCAAGATGGTGGCAGCCTTCGACGAGCGCCGCCGCGTGATCGTGCCGCTCCTGAACCAACTGCCGGGCTTCCGCTGCGTCGATCCGGGCGGCGCCTTCTATGCCTTCCCCAACATCACCGGCACCGGCATCGGCGCGCGCGAGCTGCAGAACCGCATGCTCGAAGAGGCCGGTGTGGCGACGGTGGCCGGCACCAGCTTCGGCATCCACGGCGAGGGCTACATCCGCTTCTCCTACGCCAACTCGGTCGACAACATCCGCGAGGCCATCCGGCGCATCGCCGCGCTGCTCAGGGATTGAAGACGGCGGCCCGGCGGCAGCGCGCGCGACGGCCACGAGGCGACCGGCGGATTGCGGCTTCGCCCTATCCGCCCTCTGCCTTGTCGCGGAAGTAGGGCTCGACCTCGCCGGTGAGCTTGATGGCGAGCGGGCGGCCCTTGCGGTCGCGCGTGTTGCCGACCGAGAGCCGTACCCACTTCTCGCTCACGCAGTATTCCTCGACGTTGTTGCGCTCCACGCCCTTGAAGCGCACGCCGACGCCGCGCTCGAGCAGCGCCGCATCGTAGTAGGGGCTCGCCGGGTCGGCCGACAGCCGGTCTGGGGGCGTATTGCTCATGGCACTTGGCCATAGCGCGGCCCGAGCGGCGCCGCAAACGGTTTGTGCTCCATCGCCACTGGCTCTTCATCGCGGGGCCAGTGCGCGCCACGCCGGCGGTCTGCTATACCGTGCCGGCAGCTCCACGGCCGGAGGCGAGCGACCATGCCCTCTCTCACCGCATCGGCGGCCAACGCCATCCTCGCCGAGAATTTCGCGCCCTGGGTGCTGGCCTCCGGCATCACGGCGGAGGCGGTCGCAGCGGAGGCGGCCACCCTGCGCATTCCGTTCGCCGAGCAGCTGTGCCGCGTCGGCGGCATCCTGTGCGGGCAGGCGCTGCTCACCGGTGCCGACACGGCCATGGTGATCGCACTGGCCGCGGCAGCCGGCGCCTTCAAGCCGTGCACGACCGTCGACCTCACCATCAACTACATGCGGCCGATCACCGGGGCCGATGCGTTGCTGGAGGCCAAGGTGATGCGGCTCGGCAAGACGCTCGCCTTCTGCACCTGCGAGATACGCGAGGCCGGCGGCGCCAAGCCCGCCGCCTTCGCCACCGGCACTTACGCCATCCTGGGGTGATCCGAGCGAGCCCCGCCTACATTGCCGCGTCGCGTGCCGGGCGAGGGGGCGCGGCGTCCACGTCGAGCTTTCTCTGAAGCTGCTCGGACGCCAGAATCATGGCGCGCTCGGCCAGGGCCGAGATCGTGAGCAGCGGGCTCACGCCGACCGCCGAGGGAATTGCCGCCCCGTCGCACACGTAAAGCCCGTCGTGAACGCCCCTCGGCCCCTTCGCCGGATCGAACACCCGCCCGTCGGGGGCGACCACGCCCTGCTCCACCGTCTCGCCCATGGCGCAGCCGCCGAGCGGATGGGCGATGATGCGGTTGCCGCCGAACGCCGTCAGGGCAAAGGGATTGCCCGAGAACACACCGCCCATGCTCTCGATCATGGCCTTGACCTTCTGCTCGGCGCGCACCCGCGCGGGCGAGGTGCTGTAGCCGGGCCAGTCGACCACGACGCGGTCGTTCTGGAGACGCAGGCGCCCGCTCGCATCGTCATGGGCGACGATGTAGAGGATTTGCGACCGGCTCATCTCGTCGCCGTAGATGCCTTCCCTCGAGACGCGGAGGGCGCTCCAGAGCTGCAGCTTTGCCAGGTTCTCGAGGGGCGCGAATTTGGCCATCAGGGCCATCATCGTGCCGTCGTGGACCCACAGGGGCCCATGCTCGTCGCCGAGGTCGATCAGGGCCATGCTGTGCGGCCCCACCGGCGCCGCTCCGCGCGGTGCCTGAGGCGGGAAGCCGGTGGCAATGGCGTTGACGGGCGTGGGCAGCTTGTCGGCGAACACGAGGTCGTCGCCGTTGGCGGAGAAGCGCTCACCGAGCTCGGCGGAGAGTGCCAGACCGTTCTGCCGGGCCCGCAGCAGCAGCTCGTTGGTGCCCATCGTGCCGGCCGCCAGGACCACGATCGGCGCCGCGACGCGCCGGCTCGTGCCCGCCCTCGACAAGTCCTCGACTGTGACCTCCCACCCGCTTGCGGTCTTGGCGATCGACTGGGCCCGGCTTTCGCAGAACACCGCGGCGCCGTGATCGACCGCGTCGGCAATGTAGGTGATGCCGACGGTGGTCTTGGCGCCCAGGTTGCAGCCCGACCAGCAGTCCCCGCAGTGCCGGCAGGCATATTGCATCACACCGGCGACGTTGGGGCCCGGACGGTGCGCGATCGTCATCGACGGCAGCTGCAGCGGACGGCCCGCCACCTCCGCCGCCCGGCGCATGCCGGCGAACTTGGCGAAGCGCTCCGGGGCCGGCACCGGGGCCGCAGCGAGCATGGCTTCGGCGCGCGCCAGTCCCTTCAACAGCAGCCCGTCCCCGACCACGGCCTCGGGCCAGCCCGCCTTGCGCAGTCTGCCCAGGTCCGGTCGC
>DASRDL010000235.1:0-3031 GCA_035652635.1 Hyphomicrobiaceae bacterium
GAGACGATGCGGTCGGTCTGCCAGATGGAATCCACCCCGCCCGCCTCGCACAGGTCGACCCAGCGCCAGTAGTCCGCGGCTCCGGCGAACGGGAACTCCATGAGGCCAAGGCCGACGGCTACGGTCATGTGCGGGCTCGCCAGGGGATCGAGAGGCTCTCCCGGCATTCTATCCTCCGATCTCGGCGCGCGTCGATCCGGCGGCGCGGATCGCTGTTTGCCGGGGAGCCTCGCAGCGGCCGATCCGCTGCTGTCGTGGGTCGATTCCTTGCGCGCAGCGGGGCGACGGCGACGACGGTTCGAGCCGGGCCCACGTCTTTCGACCGATCTTTCTGGCTTTCACTGCCCCGGGATGCTGTTCTGCGCCCCTGCCGAGCCGCCCGCGCTCCTGACCGGCACGTACAGTTTCGCCCGCCGGCGCCGGTCTAGACCACCGGCGCGCTCATCGTCATTGTGGTTGCCCGCTTCGTGGGTGGCCGCCGAAAAAGGGAGACGTCGAACGATGCATGCCGTCGACACGCATGCCGCCATTGCCCGCCTCGTGCGCTTTCTCGCCGTGGAAGGCGTCACGGGACGCGAGGCTGCGATTGGCAAGGACCTCGTCGCCGCATTCAGGGAGGCGGGCGTGCCGGCGCGCTCCATACGCTTCGACGACGCCAATACGCGCATCCCGCTGCCGACCGAGACCGGCAATCTCATCGTCGACCTGCCCGGCCGCGGCACACTCAAGAGCGCGGACCGGCTGCTCTTCATGACGCACATGGACACCGTGCCGCTGTGCGCCGGGGCCAAGCCGAAGCGCCAGGGGCGCAAGATCGTCAACGCCGCGAAGACGGCTCTCGGCGGCGACAATCGCACGGGCTGCGCGGTGCTCGTCACCCTGGCGGCCGAGCTCATCGCCAACAAGCTCGACCATCCTCCCCTGACTCTGCTCGTCACCGTGCGCGAGGAGAGCGGGCTGTGGGGCGCACGGTGCCTGCGCCTCGCGGACCTCGGCGGCGTCACCATGGGCTTCAACTTCGACGGCCGCTCGGCCTCCGCGGTGACGATCGGCGCCGTCGGTGCCGACCGCTGGGAGGCGGAGATCTTCGGCCGGGCCTCGCATGCGGGCGGGGCGCCCGAGCGCGGCATCAGCGCCACCATGATCCTGGCCGAGGCGCTGTCGGAGGTGCGCGCACAGGGCTGGTTCGGCAAGGTCGCCAAGAACAGCGGCAACGGCACCAGCAACGTGGGACCGGTGAGCGGCGGCAACGGCCGCCCGGCGGGCGATGCCACCAACGTCGTCACCGACTACGTGCACGTCGCCGGCGAGAGCCGCAGCCACGACGCGCGCTTCTTTCCGAAGATCACGGCGGCCTACAAGGCGGCGTTCGAGAAGGCCGCCGCCTCGGTAACCAACTCGCAAGGCAAGGCCGGTCGCGTCAAGTTCAGCTCGCGCACCGAATATCACCCCTTCCGCATGAAGGAGACGGAGCCCGTGGTCCGACGGGCGGTGGCGGTGGTCGAGGCGCTGGGCGGCACGCCCGACATCCGCGCCGCCAATGGCGGCCTCGATGCCAACTGGCTCGTGCGCCACGGCGTGCCGACGGTGACGTTCGGCGCCGGCCAGAACGAGGCGCACACGGTGGACGAGTGGATCGACCTCGACGAGTTCGAGCAGGCCTGCCGCCTGGCCGTCGCGCTGGCGACGCAGGGATAGGCGGCGTCTCCCCTTCTCTCCGCTGAGAGGGGACCGGCCTCAATGCGTCCAGGCGCCGTTGCGGCCGAAGCGGAAGTTGTCGGCGTAGGACTTGCGTACCGGCTTGCGCGGCGTGGGCTCGGTCACCCGGTAGGGGATGCCGTTGCGCTCGGCGTAGGCGATGGCCTCCTCCTTGGTGTGGAAAGCCAGGCTGATCTGCGCCTTCATATCCCGCGAGCTGGTCCAGCCCATCAGCGGATCGATCTCGCGCGGGGCCTCGGGCTCGTACTCGAGCAGCCACTCCTTGGTGCGGGCCGGGCCCGACTGCATGGCGGTCTGGGCCGGCTTGTAGATGCGGGCAGCCATTGTGCGTCGCGCTCTCCGAAGGTCCTGAGCCGGGGCGCGCGCTTCGGCGTCCCGGCCCGCCTCATGAGCGGCGAGCCGGGGGATTTGTCAAGTCCGTCACAGGCCGACGCTGGCGGCCCGCGCGCCGGTCGTCAGAACTTGAAGTTGAGCCCGAACCGGACGGTCTGCGTCGCAAGGTCGAGGTCGGCCGGGCCGCCGCCCAGCGCGCCCGCCGGCGCCGTCACCTTGTCGAAGCCGTAATAAAGGTACTCGAGCCTGGCGCTCAGGTTGGGGGTGAGCATGTGCTCGATGCCGGCGCCGGCAACCCAGCCAACGTGCGTGTTGGAGAAGCCGGTGCCGAACTTGGCGCCGGTGACGGCATCCGAGGCGACATAGTCGACGTCGGCCCAGGCGCCGCCGCCGGTGGCGTAGAGCAGCGTGCGGTTGCCGTTCACCGTCATGCCGGCGCGGCCGCGCAGCGAGGCGATCCAGTTGAAGCTGTGGTCGCAGTTGAAGGCGGGGTTCGGGCACGCAGTGCCGCCGTCGAGCCAAGCGCTCGACATGTCGGCCTCGACGCCGAACACGAACCGCCCCGACTGGATGTTGTAGCCGATCTGCCCGCCGAGCAGACCGCCCTCGCCGCTGTGGTTGGTCGATATGCCCGGCGTGTCGGCGAACTGCCAGTCGGCATCCGACCAGCCGTAGCCCACGTGGGCGCCGATATAGAGGCCGCTCCAGGAGAAGGCCGGCTCGTGGGTCACGGGCTCGGCATAGACCGGGCGCCGCGGGGCGCCGCCGAGATCGGCCGCCTGGGCGGCGGCAGAAGAAACGCACACAGCACTCGCAGCACAGACGAGAAGAGCAGAGCGCTTGGTTTTCATGTGCACCTCGTTGGGCCCTCTCAGACGGGCCGATTGACTGCGTCCCCCAACGACAGGTCCCAGAGGCGCAAGAAGAGGCGGCAGAGATGCGGGGTGTCCCTGCCGCCCCTACGGGGTTCGCGCGACTG
>DASRDL010000236.1:0-10144 GCA_035652635.1 Hyphomicrobiaceae bacterium
ATGCGCACCATGACCACCGCCGGCGACGTCAATACCCAGGCCGGCATGGCCGCGCACGTCTATCTCGTCACCCAGTCGATGGCGGACGATTACTTCTACAATGCCGACGGCGAGATGCTGATCGTGCCCCAGCAGGGCAGCTTGCGCTTCTTCACCGAGTTCGGCCGCATCGAGGTGGGGCCGGGCGAGATCTGCGTTGTTCCGCGCGGCGTCAAGTTCAAGGCCGAGCTCGTGGACGGCCCGGCACGCGGCTACGTGTGCGAGAACTATGGCGCCAAATTCACGCTGCCCGACCGGGGCCCGATCGGCGCCAACTGCCTCGCCAACGCCCGCGACTTCAAGACGCCGACGGCCGCCTTCGAGGACAAGGAGAGCCCGTGCCGGCTGACCGTGAAGTGGTGCGGCAGCTTTCACGTGGCCGAGATCGATCATTCTCCGCTCGACGTCGTCGCCTGGCACGGCAACTACGCGCCCTACAAGTACGATCTGCGGCACTTCTCGCCGGTCGGTGCCATTCTCTTCGACCACCCCGACCCGTCGATCTTCACCGTGTTGACGGCCCCGTCGGAGACGGCCGGCACCGCCAATGTCGACTTCGTCATCTTCCCCGAGCGCTGGATGGTGGCGGAGCACACCTTCCGCCCGCCCTGGTATCACATGAACATCATGTCGGAGTTCATGGGGCTGATCTACGGCGTCTACGATGCCAAGCCCGAGGGCTTCGTGCCGGGCGGCATGTCCTTGCACAACTGCATGCTGCCGCACGGGCCCGACAAGATGGCCTACGACCACGCCACCAGGGGCGAGCTCGAGCCCGCCAAGCTTTCGGGCACCATGGCCTTCATGTTCGAGACCCGCTTTCCCCAGCACCTGACGAAGTTCGCCGCCGAGCTCGAGACCCTGCAGGAGGACTACGCGGAGTGCTGGAGACCGTTGGAGAAGAAGTTCACCGGAGCCCCGTAGGGCGCAAGAGGCGGAGCCGAATTGCGCCGATCCGCGGGCGCATCGGTGCATTGCGGCTTCGCCTCATGCACCCTACGTGAAGCGCGGCTTTCGTTTCGACAGGAAGGCATCCACCCCCCTCGGCGAACTCAGGGCTGCCGAAGGCGATCGCCTGCGCGATCGCCTCGCGCTCGAAGAACTCCTCAACGCTCGCCTCGTAGGCGCGCTTCATCATCACCTTGCTCATGGTGAGCATGGCCGCCGGGCCCGCGGCGATCTCCTCGGCCGCCGCCAGCGCCTCCTCCATCAGCCGATCGGGCGCGACCACCCGGTTGGCGAGGCCGATCGCCATCGCCTCCTCGGCCGTATAGCGCCGGTTGAGGAGGATCATCTCCTTGGCGCGCAGGCTGCCGATGGCCCAGGGCAGCGTCTGCAGGAGGCCGAGATCGGGCAGGGCGCCCAGCTTGGAGTAGCCGCTCATGAAGTAGGCGTCGCGGCTGGCGATGACGATGTCGGCGAGCAGGGCGAGCGCCAGGCCGCCGCCCACCGCCGCGCCGTTGACGGCGGCGATGACCGGCTTGTCGCAGTCGAGCAGCGCCCGCGCCCAGGCGTGCGCCGACTGCATGCGCGCGCGCACCGCCGGCGCCTTGCGGCCGTGCGGGTCCGTCATGGCGCGGATGTCGCCGCCGGCACAGAATGCCTTGCCCGTGCCGGTGAGCACGATGGCGCGCACCGCCGCGTCGGCGATCAGCTTCGGTACGTTCGCCTGCATTCCCGCCTTGACGGCGGGCGAGAGCGCATTCATCGCCTTCGGGTCGTCGAGGCGCAGGACGGCGACGGCGCCGTGGCGCTCCACCTTCACGGCTTCGGACATGCTTGGCTCCTGCGAATGTGGTCTACCTTCAGGCCCGCCCGCGGTTGGCGAGCATGATGCCGTCGTAGGCATGCTCGGCGATCTGCCACCACGCCAGCTGCTCCTTGCGGAAGCTGTTGGCCGACTCGAGCGCGCGCCGGAAGCCCGCGTCCTTGGCGGCCAGCTCGGCGTGGTGCTCGACCGTCGCCTTGTAGCAAGCCTCCATGACGGCCGGCGGGAACGGCTTGATGATGGCGCCCGCGGCGACGAGGCGCTTGAGCGCCGGCGGGTTGATGGCATCGTACCTGGCCAGCATCCAGCCGTTGACCGCGTCGCAAGCCCGCGCCACGATCGCCTGGAAGGATTTCGGCAATGCGTTCCAGCGGTCGAGGTTGACGACCAAATGCACCATGCCGCCGCTCTCCCACCAGCACGGGTAGTGGTTGTGCTTGGCGACACGGACGAGCCCCAGCTTCTCGTCGTCGTGCGGGCTCAAGAACTCGGCTGCATCGATCGTGCCGTTCTCGAGCGCGGTATAGACGTCGGCGTGCCCGAGCTTGAGCGGGTAAACCCCGAGCCGGGCCAGGACGGGGCCGCCCAACCCGCCGACGCGGAACCTGAGGCCCTTGAGGTCGTCGAGGGACGTGATCTCCTTCTTGAACCAGGCGCCCATCTGCGCGCCGGTGCAGCCGGCCGGGATCCCGTGCGCGTTGAACTTCCTGAGCGCCTCGCCGATCAGCTCGCGTCCGCCGCCGAACATCAACCAGGACAACTGCTGGCGCGCGTTGAGGCCGAACGGCAGGCCGCTGCCGAGCCCCAGCACGGGATCCTTGCTGGCGTAGAAGTAGAGCGGGGTGTAGGCGCACTCCACCGCGCCGCTGGCGACCGCATCGAGCGCCTGCTGGCTCTGCGCGAGCTCGCCCGCCGCATAGGGCTGGATCAGAAAGCGGTTGTCGGTGGCCTCGGCCACGTAGCGCGACAGGATCTGCGCCGAGCCGTACATTACCTCGAGCGATTTGGGATAGCTGGACGCCAGCCGCCACTTGATCTCGGGTGCGGTCTGGGCGATGGCCGGAGCCGCCACCGCCGGAGCCGCAAGCGCCCCCGCTGCCCCGGCCCGCAGGAATTCTCTGCGCCTCACGGGATGATCTCCTCCACCCTTTTCGCCGCAGATTAACGAACAAGCAGGCAACATGAAACTCGCAACTTTGCGCGACGGTACACGCGACGGGGCGCTCTGCGTCGTTTCGCGCGATTTGACGCGGGCCGTGAAGGCCGAGGTTGCGGTCGCGGGCCTGCGCACGCTGCAGCAGGCGCTCGACGACTGGCAGGATGCGGCCTTGAGGCTCGAGCGCATCTCTGCCGAGCTCAACGAGGCGGTCGACGGGCTGCGCTCGGCCCCCTTCGAGCTGATCGCGTTCGATCCGGTACGCTGCACTGCACCATTGCCGAGGGCCTACCAGTGGGCCGACGGCTCGGCCTACGTCAATCACGTGGAGCTGGTGCGGCGCGCCCGCGGCGCCGAGATGCCGGCGAGCTTCTGGACCGAACCGCTGATCTACCAGGGCGGGTCGGACACCTTTCTCGGGCCCTGCGACGCCATCGAGCTGGCCGACGAGGCCTGGGGCATCGATCTGGAGGGCGAGCTGGCGATCGTCACCGACGATGTGCCGATGGGCGTCAGCGTCGAGGAGGCGGCCGAGCACATCTGCCTTCTCATGCTCGTCAACGACGTGTCGTTGAGAAACCTGATCCCGGCGGAGCTGGCCAAGGGCTTCGGCTTCTTCCATGGCAAGCCCTCGTCTGCCTTCTCGCCCGTCGCCGTCACGCCCGACGAGCTGGGGCCCGCATGGGCCGACGGGAAAGTGCACCTGCCGCTCCTGGCGTCCATCAACGGCAAGCTGCTGGGGCGGCCCAACGCCGGCGTCGACATGACCTTCTCTTTCCCCACTCTCATCGCCCACGCCGCCAAGACGCGGCGGCTGGGCGCCGGCACGATCATCGGCTCGGGCACCGTCTCCAACCGGCTGGAGGGCGGCCCCGGCCGGCCGGTCGCGGAGGGCGGCGTGGGCTATACGTGCCTTGCCGAGCTGCGCACGGTGGAGACGATCCTTCATGGCGAGCCGTCGACCCCGTTCCTGAAGTTCGGCGACCGCGTGCGCCTCGACGTGCTCGACGCGAAGGGCCGCTCCATCTTCGGCGCCATCGATCAGGAGGTGGTGCGCTACGTCAGGTGAGTTGCGCCCCTTCTCCCCTTCGGGGAGAGGCCGTGCGGCCGTGACTTGCGACCGCTTGCCCATTGCGAGCCGCGAGCAAGGGTTCCATGACGCGGTCGTAAGTCTGGTGAGGGGGAAGTAGGCAGCTGGGCGTGAAGGCCCCCTCATCCGCCCTTTGGGCACCTTCTCCCCAATGGGAGAAGGGGCTCCACGCGCCGATCACGAGGTCGAACTTTGGGAGGACACGTAACATGGCGAATTTCGCATCGACCGGCGACCTCGCCGACAAGAAGATCACCTTCACCGAGATCGGCCGCGACCTCTATGCCTTCACGGCCGAGGGCGACCCCAACAGCGGCGTGATCATCGGCGACGACGGCGTCATCGTGGTCGATGCGCAGGCGACGCCGGTGATGGCCCGGCTCGTCATCGACCGCGTGCGCGAGGTCACCGACAAGCCCATCAAGTACGTGGTGCTCTCCCACTACCACGCCGTGCGCGTGCTCGGCGCCTCGGCCTACAAGGCCCAGGAGATCCTCGCTTCGGAGACCTGCCGCGCCATGATCGCCGAGCGCGGCAAGGAGGACTGGGACTCCGAGTACGGCCGCTTCCCGCGCCTCTTCCGCGCGGCCGAGACCATTCCCGGGCTCACCTGGCCGACCGTCACGTTCCAGCGGCGCATGACGCTCTACCTCGGCAAGCGCCGCGTGGAGCTGCGCCACATCGGCCGCGCGCATACGGCGGGCGACATCGTCGCCTACGTGCCGGATGCCAATGTGGTGTTCTCCGGCGACATCGTCGAATACAAGTCGGCCTGCTACTGCGGCGATGCGCACTTCACCGACTGGCCGGCGACGCTCGCCCGCCTCGACGCGGTGAAGGCCGACGCCCTGGTGCCCGGCCGCGGCGATGCCCTGGTCGGCGCCGACACTGTGAGCGAGGGCATCGCGCTGACGCGCGAATTCCTGCGCGACACCTACGAGCCGGTAAAGCGCGGGGTGGCTCGCGGCGCGTCGCTCAAGGAGTGCTTCGACGAGACGACCGCCGCCATGCGTCCCAAGTACGCGAGCTGGCCCATTTTCGAGCACTGCCAGCCCTTCAACATCGCCCGCGCCTACGACGAGGCCCAGGGCATCGACACCCCCCGCGTGTGGACGGCCGAGCGCGACCGCGCCATGTGGGCGGCGCTGCAGGGGTGACGCCCTGTCATCCCGACACGTGTTGCTGGGGTCCAGCGGCCCGCTGGCGCCCGAGCGCGAGGCAGCTGGAGGCGGCACAAGCATTGGACGTTGGCGTATGGCGCCATCGGTTTCCCCGAACGTCATCCCGGCGCAGGCCGGGACCCAGTACACGGCACAGCAATGGTGGGGGCGATGTCTTGCGCGATCCGGCGAGGTGCCTGCGATCGGAGACGCTGTGCGTCGATCGCGAGCGCAGCGGATGCCGAGGCGTGCATGGGTCCCGGCCTGTTCCCTCGGCCGCCCTGGCGGGCGCCCTCGGCGCCGGGATGACGTTGGAGAGTGGCGCCATCGTTCCGTTGGCGTATGGCGCCATCGTTGCCCCGAACGTCATCCCGGCGCAGGCCGGGACCCAGTACACGGCACAGCAATGGTGGAGGCGATGTCTTGCGCGATCCGGCGAGGTGCCTGCGATCGGAGACGCTGTGGACCGATCGCGAGCGCAGCGGATGCGGGGACGTGCATGGGTCCCGGCCTGTTCCCTCGGGATGACGTTGGCGTTCGCTGCCGGCGTCTCAGCCGACGCTGCGCCGCAGCCATGGCCGCGTGCCGGCGGGTGCCTCGGTGGGGCCGGCGGGCTGGTAATGCAGCGTGACCGCGGCGAGCCGGCCCTGTGCCAGCGCCCGCCGGGTGGGGGCGTGCGTCACCTCGAAAGCGTCGAAGCCCACGCGGCGCATCAGCGGGATCTGGTCGGCGAGCACGTTGCCCACCGCGCGCAGCTCGCCGGCGAAGCCGTACTTCTCGCGCACGAGCCGCGCGGTCGAGAAGGCGCGGCCATCGGAGAACTTCGGGAACTCGAGAGCGACGAGGGCGAAGCGATGAAGGTCGCCGGCTACGTCGTCGATCCGTTCGCCTGCAGCGATGAGAAGGCCGAGAGGCTGGTTGCGCGCAGACAGGCCGTCGCGCTCGGACAGCCAACGCCTCCTGGTGATGATGGCCGGACCATCCGGCAGCGGCTCGCCGTTTCCCACCCGCATCCACGCGTCGCTGCGGAACGCGCCGTCGCGCCAGATCGGTGCGCCGGTTCCCTCGCCCCCCAGGCGGAGAGAGGGAGGCGAAGCTTCATGCGGCGGCATAGAGCGCCTCCTTGAACGGGGCGGGGCCCAGGCGCGCGTAGGCGGCGAGGAACGGCTCGCTCGCATCGGTGCGCAGCTCGAGATAGCGATCGACCACCTTCTCCACCGCATCGACGATGCCGTCGGGGCCGAAGCCCGGACCGGTGATGGCGGCGAGCGCGGCGTCCTCGGCGCCGGAGCCGCCCAGCAGCAGCTGGTAGTGCTCCTCGCCGCGCTTCTCCACGCCCAGGATGCCGATGTGGCCGACATGGTGATGGCCGCAGGCGTTGATGCAGCCCGAGATCTTGATCTTGAGATCGCCGATCTCGTCCTGGCGGGCCGCCAGACGCTCGGAGATGCGCTGCGCTATCGGGATCGAGCGCGCGTTGGCGAGCGAGCAGTAGTCGAGGCCGGGGCAGGCGATGATGTCGGTGGCAAGCCCGGCGTTGGCCTCGGCGAGCCCCGCGGCCTTCAGCGCCTGATAGACGTTCCACAGGTCGCCCAGCGCCACGTGCGGCAGCACCAGGTTCTGCTCGTGGCTGACGCGCACCTCGTCGAACGAGTAGCGCTCGGCGATGTCGGCGACGGCGTCCATCTGCTCGGCGGAAGCGTCGCCCGGTATGCCGCCGATGGGCTTGAGCGAGATGGTGACGATGGCATAGCCCGGCTGCCTGTGCGGGTGGGTGTTGCGCGTCACCCAGCGGTCGAAGGCGCGGTCCGGCTTGCGCAGGCCGGCGCTGACCGGCCGGTGCTCGAACGGCGGCGGGGCGAAGTAGGCCTCGATGCGGCGGATCTCGGCCTCGGGCAGCTCGAGCGCGCCCTTACGGATGCGCCGCCACTCCTCCTCGACCTGAGCGGCGAAGGCCTCTTCGCCGATCTCGTGCACCAGGATCTTGATGCGCGCCTTGAACTTGTTGTCGCGCCGCCCCTCGAGATTGTAGATGCGCAGGATGGCTTCCAGATAGCTCAGCAGATCCGCCTCTGGCAGGTCGTCGCGGATCTTCTTGGCGAGCAGCGGCGTGCGGCCCTGGCCGCCACCGACCCACACGGCAAAGCCGAGCCCGCCGTCGGCCAGCCGCTTCAGCTGCAGGCCGATGTCGTGCAGCTGGATGGCGGCGCGGTCCTTGTCGGAGGCGATCACCGACACCTTGAACTTGCGCGGCAGGAAGCTGAACTCCGGGTGCAGCGACGACCACTGGCGGATGATCTCGGCATAGGGGCGCGGGTCGGCCACCTCGTCGGCGGCGGCGCCGGCGAAATGGTCGGCCGTGACATTGCGGATGCAGTTGCCCGAGGTCTGGATGGCGTGCATCTCCACCTGCGCCAGCTCGTCCAGGATGTCGGGCACGTCGACGAGCCGCGGCCAGTTGAACTGCAGGTTCTGGCGCGTGGTGAAGTGGCCCGTGCCGCGGTCGTAGGTGCGTGCGATGTGGGCGAGCTTGCGCATCTGGCGCGACGACAGCGTGCCGTAGGGGATGGCGATGCGCAGCATGTAGGCGTGCAGCTGCAGGTAGACGCCGTTCATGAGGCGCAGCGGCTTGAACTCCTCCTCGTTGAGCTCGCCTGAAAGGCGGCGGCGCACCTGGTCGCGGAACTGCGCCACGCGCTGGCGCACGAACTCCGCGTCGAACTCGTCGTAGCGGTACATGTCAGGCGGCCTCGGCGTGCACCTCCCGCTCCCCGCTTGCGGGGAGAGGGCTGGGGTGAGAGGCAGAGGCATGCTGCGCCGGAGCCTGGGGCTGCTCACTCCGACCCTCTCTCCGTCGTGAAGAGCCATGGGAAGAGGGAGCCTCGGGAGAGACGTAGCCCGGCACGTCGTCGAGGACGCTGGGCCCGCCGATGCGCACGCGCTCGCGGGTGCGGACCGGCACGAGCCCACTTACCGTCTCGCGCACCTCGACGAGATAGGGGTCGACCACCAGGTTGCGCGCCGCATCGTAGGCGCCGCGGTCCTCGAGCGCCCGCGCCTCGTCGGGAGAGCGGGCGACCACGGCCTCGGCCGGGCTCTCGCTCCAGGCGCCTTCGAAGTCGAGGAACACGACGGTGCCGTCGGCGAGGCGGTTCGCGGTGAGGATGGAAAGCGCCGGGTGCTTGCTCATGGCGTGGCCTCGAGGGTGACTGTGTCGTCGTGTTGGTTCGGTCGCACGACCGCGGCTTCGGACCGGCGGCGATGATGCGCGATCACGGACTGCGGTCGACAAAGGCCGGCCTCCGCCCAGTCGAGGCCGACGAAGATCACCGCCGGGGAAGCGACGGACAGCGAGGCGATGCCGTCGGTGAGGTCGGCGAGGGTGGTCGCAACCGCGCGCTCGCTCGCCAGCGTGCCGTTCTCGACGATGACCACCGGCGTGTCCGGATCGGCGCCGGCGGCAAGCAGGTTGCGGCGCAGCAGCGGAGCGTTGGCAACCCCCATATAGACGGCGAACGCCGACCCCGGCGCTGCCAGCGCGTTCCAGTCGAGGTCCGGCTCGCCGTCGGCGGTGGTGCCGGTGACGACGGAGAACTGCCGCACGCGCTCGCGCAGCGTCAGCGGCAGGCCGATGCGCGCCGCACAGGCGTGTGCAGCCGTCACGCCGGGCACCACCTCCACGGCGACGCCGGCGGCCTGGACTGCGGCCATCTCCTCGGCGGCACGGCCGAAGACGAAGGGATCGCCCCCCTTGAGGCGGGCCACGACCTTGCCGGCCTTGGCCTCGCGCACCAGGATGCGGTCGATCTCGGCTTGCGACGTGGTCGGGCCGCCGGGCGTCTTGCCCACGAAGACGCGCTCGGCGTCGCGGCGGGCGTACTCCAGCACGCGCGCATCCACCAGCCGGTCGATCACCAGCACGTCGGCCTCCTGCAGGCGCTGCAGCGCCTTGAGCGTGAGCAGGTCCGGATCGCCCGGGCCGCAGCCGATGAGCACGACGCTGCCGGCGTTGCGCCGGGCGGCCGATTCATCGTCGGCGCCGAGCTCGTCGGCCAGGATGCGGCCGGCCTCCTCGTCGGCGCCACGCAGGACCGCGCGGCGGAACGGGCCCTGCAGCAGCCGCTGCCACAGCCGGCGGCGGGCACGCACGTCGGGCACGGCCTTGGCCAGGGTTGCGCGCAGCGCCTGCGCCCGCTCGGCGAGCCGGCCGAAGTTGGCGGGGAGGATGGCCTCGAGCCGGGTCTTGATCTCGCGGGCGAGAATGGGCGCCGCGCCCTCGGTGGCAATCGCCACCGTCACCGGTGCGCGGTCGAGGATGGCCGGGGTGATGAAGGTGGAGAGCTTCGGCGCGTCGACCACGTTGACGGGGATCCCGCGCGCCCGTGCCGCCCGGAACACGGCCGCGTCGGTGACACGGTCGCCGCTGGCGGCGAACACGAGGCGATGGCCGTCGAGATCGCGGGGCAGGAACCGGCGGGGGAGGAGCAACAGGGCGCATTCGTCGGCGAGCCGGCGCAGCTCCTCGCCCGCCGCCTCCGCCACGACGGTGATGCGGGCCCGGGTCTTGCGCAGCAGCCGCACCTTCTGCGCCGCCTGCTCGCCGCCGCCCACGACGAGAGCCTCGGCGCCGTCGAGATCGGCAAACACGGGGAAGTAGCGCATGGGCCGAGGCTCCGTCCGGGCGGGGCTGTCCGCCCGCTCCTGAATGAGAAGCCCGCGGCTGCTCCGGCCGGGACAGGGGGGGAGGGGTGGTTCGGCCGGAGCGGCGCACGGGCGCTGCGCTAGAGATAGAATTTTCTTCTATGAGAGCGCAATAGATGCGCTGAAATAAGCAAAACAATCGCGGTTAGTGGCCAGAATTGGGAGAATCATTCTGAAAATTGTCGGTCTGCGGGATGGGTGCCCCCGCAGCAATCTGTCGTCGCAATGGC
>DASRDL010000237.1:0-8792 GCA_035652635.1 Hyphomicrobiaceae bacterium
TCTCGCGGCGGTCGCGTTCGGCGCCGGCGAGGCCGACGTGATTCTCGGCGTGCTGACGCTCATCGATCTGGCCCTCACCGGCTCGCTGCTGCTGATCGTGATCTTCTCGGGCTACGAGAACTTCGTATCCAAGATGGACCATTCGGATCACCGCGACCGGCCGGAGTGGATGGGCACCATCGATTTCACCGCGCTCAAGATCAAGCTGCTGGGCTCCATCGTGGCCATCTCGGCCATTCAGCTACTCAAGCAGTTCATGGCAGTGAAGACCGCCACCGACCGCGAGCTTCTGTGGTACGTGGTCATTCACGTCGTCTTCGTCGTCTCGGCCTTGCTGCTGGCGCTCTCCGAGCGCATTTCGGGCGAGGGCAGGCATGCGGCTGCGGTTCCCGCAGCGCCGAGCGAGCGGCCCGCCGCCGATGCTCCGACCCAGCGCAGCGGCTGACGCGCGCAGCCGCACCGGCCCGACCGTGCCACGGGTGCTCCTTGTCGGCGGCTACGGTGCCTTCGGCGCGCGTATCGCCGAGCGCCTGGCGCGCCTGGCCGACCTCGAGGTGACCATCGCCGGCCGGTCGCTGCAGCGGGCGCAGGGCGCGATGGCCGCGCTGCAGGCGGCGGGCGCACGGGCACACGTCGCCGCCGTCACCCTCGATGCCCTGCAGGCGACCGACCAGGATTTGCGCACGCTGCGCCCCGACGTCCTGATCCATGCGGCCGGGCCGTATTAGGGTCAGGATTACCGCCTGGCGCGATGCTGCATCGCCGCCGGCGTCCACTACATCGACCTTGCCGACGCGCGCGCCTTCGTCCGTGGCATCGGCGCGCTCGACGAGGCGGCGCGGCGGGCCGGCGTGCTCGTGGTCAGCGGCGCCAGCACGGTGCCGGCCGTGGCGGCGGCGGCCATCGACGCCCTGGTGCCGCGGCTCGCCGCGCTCGAGGAGGTATCCATCGTCATTTCGCCGGGCAACGGGTTCGATCCCGGTCCGGCGACGACGCGGTCGATCCTGAGCACGCTCGGTCGGCCGCTGGCCGCAGGCGCCGGGTCGAGATCGCCGCCGATGCACGGCTGGCAGGGCCTGCGCCGCGTGATGATCCCGGGCCTCGGCGCACGCTGGGCCAGCACGTGCGAGACGCCCGATCTCGATCTGCTGCCGCAACGCTACCCGGGCCTTGCGCACGTCGAAGTGCTCGCCGCACTCGAGGTCGGCGCCTTTCATTTGGGGTTGTGGGGGCTCTCCTGGCTGGTGCGCGCCGGCGTCGTGCGCTCGCCCGAGCGACTGGCGGCACCGCTGCTCACCCTGAAGCGCGCCCTGCGCTTTCTCGGCTCCGATGCCGGCGGCATGATGGTGACGCTGGTGGGCAAGGACTGCCGCGGCCGCCGGCAGCGGCTCGTCTGGCGGCTGATCGCCAGGCGCGGCCACGGCCCTTACATTCCGGGGGTGCCCTCACTCGTTCTCGCCCGGCGCCTCATCGCCGGCACGCTCGCCGCGCGCGGCGCCACCCCTTGCCTCGGCCTCCTCACGCTCGAGGAGGTGCTCGCCGAGGTCGCCGATCTCGACATGACCGCGGGGGTGATCGCATGACGGTGCCGCTCTATCGCCGCGTGCTCGGCGCGCGTTTCGATCTCCTGCCGCCGCGCGTGCGCGCCCTGCACGATCTTGCGCGACCCGGCATCTGGCGCGGGCGCGCCGACGTCGAGCGCGGCAGGTCGCTGCCGGCGCGCCTCGCCGCGCTGCTCACCGGCCTGCCGCCGGACGGGCCCGACCAGCCTCTGCAAGTGGCGTTCGAGCCGGTGGGCGCAACGGAGGTCTGGTCGCGGCGGTTCGGCGCCTCGCTCTTTCGCACGACGCAAAGCCTGCGCGGCGCCTGCCTGTGCGAGCGCGCGGGTCCGGCAACGTTCGTCTTCAGGACGCTCGCCGGCGAGGACGGCCTTGCGCTGCGGCTGGAGGGCTTCCGGCTGCTCGGCCTGCCGCTGCCTCGCGTCCTGCATCCGAAGGTGAAGACATTCGAGCGCGAGCGCGGCGGGCGCTACGAGTTCGAGGTGGAGGCACACCTGCCGCTGTTCGGTCTGCTGGTGCGCTATGCCGGCTGGCTGGCGCCGTCGAGTTGACGGCAGGCGTGGGCAGGCTTGCGGCATTCGCGCAAGCCGCCCGCGCCGCAATCGGGCGCTGCCGAAACGGTCCGTGCGCCCCGAGAGTGCCGGCAGGCCCGGCTCGGCTCAGTACACTCTGGCCTTCGGCTCGATGTACTTGATCTCGTTGGTCAGAGTCTGGGTGTGGACGGGCCGGTAATCGAGCCTGACGGTCTTGGTGCTGTCGTCGGCCCAAGCCAGCGTGTGCTTCATCCAGTTGACGTCGTCCCGCTCCGGGTAGTCCTCCCGCGCGTGGGCACCGCGCGACTCCTTGCGGTTGAGGGCTCCCGCCACGGCCACCGCGGCCTGAACGATCAGGTTCTCGTACTCGAGCGTCTCGATCAGGTCCGAGTTCCACACCAGCGAGCGGTCGGTGACGCGGATGTCGTCGCTGCCCTCCCAGATCTCTTGGATCATCTTCACGCCTTCCTCGAGCACGGGCCCCGTGCGGAAGACGGCGCAATTGGTCTGCATCGCCTTCTGCATCCTGAGACGCAGGGCGGCGGTCGGGGTCGAGCCGTTGGCGTGGCGGGCGCGATCGAGGCGGCTGAGCGCCCGGTCGTCGGCATCCTTGGGCAGCGGCGGCATGGCGGCGCCGGGCTCCACCGTCTCCTTGCATCGCAGCGCCGCGGCGCGGCCGAACACCACGAGATCGGTGAGCGAGTTGGAGCCGAGGCGGTTGGCGCCGTGAACCGACACGCACGCGCCCTCGCCGATTGCCATCAGGCCCGGCACGACCGAGTCGGGATTGCCGTTCTTCAGCGTCACCGCCTCGCCGTGATAGTTCGTCGGGATGCCGCCCATGTTGTAGTGCACGGTCGGCAGCACGGGGATCGGCTGCCGGCGCAGATCGACGTCGGCGAAGATCCTGGCGCTCTCGGTGATGCCCGGCAGGCGCTCGGCCAGGATCTTCGGATCAAGATGGTCGAGGTGCAGATAGATGTGGTCCTTCTCGGGACCCACGCCGCGCCCCTCGCGGATCTCGATCGTCATGGAGCGCGAAACGACGTCACGGGAGGCGAGGTCCTTGGCGTGCGGGGCATAGCGCTCCATGAAACGCTCGCCGTTGGAGTTGGTGAGATAGCCGCCCTCTCCGCGTGCACCTTCCGTGATCAGCATGCCGGCACCGTAGATGCCGGTGGGGTGGAACTGGATGAACTCCATGTCCTGCACCGGCAGGCCGGCACGCAGCACCATGCCGTTGCCGTCACCCGTCTGGGTGTGAGCGCCGGTGCAGGTGAAGTAGATGCGTCCGTATCCGCCCGTCGCCAGAATGGTCTTCTTGGCGCGGAAGCGATGCACCGTACCGTCCTCCAGACAGAGGGCGATGACACCGCCGCAGCCGCCGTCCTGGTCCATGATCAGGTCGATGGCGAAATACTCGATGAAGAACTGCGCCGAGTGCCTGAGCGACTGGCCGTAGAGCGTGTGCAGCATCGCGTGGCCGGTGCGGTCGGCGGCGGCGCAGGTGCGCTGCGCCGGCGGGCCCTCGCCGAACTCGGTGGTCATGCCGCCGAAGGGACGCTGGTAGATGCGGCCGTCCTCGGTGCGGCTGAAGGGCACGCCGTAGTGCTCGAGCTCGTAAACCGCCTCGCTGGCGTTGCGGCACAGATATTCGATGGCGTCCTGGTCGCCCAGCCAGTCGGCGCCCTTGACGGTGTCGTACATGTGCCAGCGCCAATCGTCGTGACCCATGTTGCCGATGGCGGCGGCGATGCCGCCCTGGGCGGCGACCGTGTGCGAGCGGGTCGGAAATACCTTGGTAACGCAGGCGGTCTTCAGCCCGGCCTCGGCGCAACCCAGCGTCGCGCGCAGGCCCGAGCCGCCGGCGCCGACGACCACCACGTCGAACACGTGCTCGGTGATCGGGTAGGCGCGGCCGTTGACTGCGGGTGCCGCACCGTTGCCCCTGGTTTGACCCTGTTGCGCCATCTCTTCAGGCTCCGAAGCTCAGCTTCAGCACAGCGAACACGCAGACGAGACCAACCACCACCACGAAGAACGAGTTCAGCATCAGCGCCACCACCTTGCTGCCCTCGCCGTGGATGTAGTCCTCGATGATGGTCTGCATGCCGAGCCGCATGTGCACGAGCCCCGAGAGCACGAGCAGCAGCAGCGGTATGGCGATGTGCGGCTTGGCGAGCGTCGTTCTCACCGTCGGGTAGTCGGCGCCCGCCAGCGACGCCAGCAGCCAGACGAGGAACGTCACGAGGAAGATGTTGGCGATGGCGGTCAGGCGCTGGCGCCAGAAGTGCTCGGCCCCGGACCTGGCGGAGCCCAGGCCGCGCACCCTGGCGAGCGGCGTGCGGTAGGCCATGTCACAGCCCTCCCTGCATCAGGCCCGCCGCCCATAGCGCCAGCGTCAGCACGAGCGAGCCGATGATGGTGAGCCACGACAGGGTATTGACCTGCCAGATCTGGAAACCTCGCCCCGTGTCCCACACGAGGTGGCGAATGCCCCCCAGCATGTGGTGCAGCAGCGCCCACGTGTAGCCGAACAGGACGAGCTTGCCCAGCGGATTGCCGAACACCACGTTGACGAGGTCGAAGGCGGACTGCCCGGCCGCGGCGGCGATCAGCCAGGCCGCCAGCAGCACCGTGCCGAAGTAGAGCGCCGCGCCGGTGATGCGATGCAGGATCGACATCACCATGTTGATCTGGCGCGCATAGATCGACAGGTGCGGCGACAGAGGCCGCTCCACTGCTTGCCTGACCTCGGCCATCGCTGCCTCGTCTCCCGCTTTTGCCGTCCGCGCGATGCGCAGGAACGATGCAACGGCTTTTAGCGCGCTGTAGCAAGCGCAGCAATTGTTGATATGTCGCCGTGCCCGGGCGAGACAAGGTCGAGGAGGTCGCGCCAGCGCGCCCCTGGTATACCAAACACGCCGTGCTCCCTCTCCCCATGCCGGAAAAGGCATGGGGAGAGGGGGAAGCGTGGCGGCTCACCGCGGCAGAAGCAGCCACAGGTCGAGGTCGAGAATGACACCCTCCTCGTAGTCGCCCTTGGCATTGCGGAGGGGAAAGTCGGCCGAGCTGCGGTTCTTGACGGCGACGAGCCGCGCGCGCAGGGCGCCGAGGTCGCTGCGGCCGGGCAGGTCGGCCGTCTCCAGCACCTCCGACCAGGCATACACGGTGTCGCCGGCGAAGCAGGGTGCCACGTGCCGGCCGCCGTTGACGGCGGCGATGTGGAAGGCGTTGGCGAGGCCGTTGAAGGACAGCGCGCGGGCAAGCGAGATGACCACCCCGCCGTAGACCAGGCGGCGCTTGAACTGCCCCTGCGCCTGCTCGTGCAGATTGAAGTGCACCTTGGCCGTGTTCTGATAGAGCCGCGTGGCGACCTGGTGCTCGGCCTCTTCGAGCGTCATGGCATCGACATGGTCGATCTTCTCGCCCACGGCGTAGTCGCCCCAGCGATGCGGGGCGCCGGCGAGCTTGAAGTCGTAAGCCGAGACGTCGAGCGGCGGCACCGCCTTGCCCAGCGTTGCCGGGTCGACGCGCTCGGCGAGCTTGGGCACCACCGGGTCGGGCGCCTTGGCGGCAGCATCGCGCTTCCTCACCATCACCCAGCGCACGTACTGCAGCACGGTCTCGCCATGCTGGTTGCGGCCCGTGGTGCGCACCCAGACGACGCCGGAGGTGCGGTTGGAATTCTCGCGCAGGCCGATCACCTCGGAGGCGGCGCTGAGGGTGTCGCCCGGATAGACCGGGGTCAGGAAGCGGCACTCGGCATAGCCGAGGTTGGCAATCGCATTGAGCGAGATGTCCGGCACGGTCTTGCCGAACACGACGTGGAACACCAGGAGGTCGTCGACGGGTGAGCGCGGGTAGCCTAGCCGCCCGGCGAACGCATCGGAGGACTGCACGGCGAAGCGCGGACCGTAGAGGCCGGTGTAGAGCGCCACGTCGCCGCTGGTGATGGTGCGCGGCGCAGCGTGCTCCAGCACCTGGCCGACGGCGAAGTCCTCGAAGAAGTTGCCCGGATTGGTCTTTGTGTTGGTCTTGCGTTCTGTCATGGCGCTTTCATCCGCTCGATGGCCTCGGCGATGGCGACGGTGCGGGCGGCCATCTCCGCGTGCAGCAGCTCCACCATGCGCCCCTCCACCGTGATGACGCCCTTGCCCCTGCTCTCGGGCTGCGCGAAGGCGGCGATGATCTTGCGCGCGAACGCGACCTCCGCCTCGGGCGGGGCGAACACCTCGTTGGCGACGGCGACCTGATCGGGGTGGATCAGCGTCTTGCCGTCGAAGCCGAGGCGGCGGCCGTGCACGCACTCGCGGCGGAAGCCTTCGGCATCCCTGAAGTTGTTGTAGACGCCGTCGAGCACATCGAGGCCGTAGGCACGCGCCGCCGTGAGGGCGGCGGAGAGCCAATAGAGTGCCGGCCGGCGGTTGACGGAGAGGTCGGCGCGCGTCTCCTTGACGAGGTCGTTGAGGCCCAGCACGAAGCAGGAAAGTCGCGCACCCGGGGCCTTCGCCGCCGCTGCGATCTCGGCCAGATTCAGGATGGCGAGCGGCGTCTCGATCATCGCCCACAGCCGCGTCTTGGCGGGCGCGCCGGCGCTGGCCAGCGCGGCGGTGGCAGCCGCAATATCGGCGCCGGAGCCCGGCTTCGGCAGCAGGATGGCGTCCGGCGCGGCCGTGGCGGCCGCCTCGAGATCCGCCTGCCCCCACGGCGTGGCGAGCCCGTTGATGCGGATGACGAGCTCGCGGTGGCCGTAGCCGCCGGCCTTCACGGTGGCGCAGACCTGGGCGCGCGCCGCCTCCTTGGCCTCGGGTGCGACGGCGTCCTCCAGGTCGAGGATCAGCGCATCGGCGGCAATCGACTTGGCCTTCTCCAGCGCGCGGGCGTTGGAGCCCGGCATGTAGAGCACGCTGCGGCGGGGGCGAATCTGCATGGGTCTCGACCGGCTGAGAGCTGCGAAGGTGGGCGGCATGAGATACGTCATACCGGGGCTCGCGCTTCGCATCCACAGCCTCGCGCCGCGAACGCCGGCGCCGAATCCCTGGCAAATCCGAAGCAATAAATGCGCCAAGTGCCTGACGCCGCGTTGAAAGCGCAGGCCGATATCCCATATCCTGGCGGCGCACCCTTTGAAGCGCACGGCGCCGTTCGCAGTCGGCCGCAGCTCGAGCCCCGGCACATGAGCCCAGCAAGCCCCTTTCACCCGGCGGTCGCGCGCTGGTTCCGTCGCGCCTTTCCGGTGCCGACCTCGGCGCAGGTGCGCGCCTGGCCCGCCATCCAGGCCGGCCGGCACGTGCTGATCGCTGCGCCGACGGGCAGTGGCAAGACGCTCGCTGCCTTCCTGGCGGCCATCGATTCGCTCGTCCGCCAGGGGCTGGAAGGTCGCCTGGAGGACGCCACGCAGGTGGTCTACGTCTCCCCGCTCAAGGCGCTCTCCAACGACATCGAGCGCAACCTGGCAGCCCCGCTCGCGGGCATCCGCGCGGAGCTTGCCGCCGAGGGCCTGCCCGACGTCGACATCCGCACCTGGGTGCGCACCGGCGACACGCCGGCGGGCGAGCGCACCCGCATGAGCCGGCGGCCGCCGCACATCGTCGTCACCACACCGGAGTCGCTCTACCTGCTGCTGGGCTCCGAATCGGGCCGGGCGATGCTCGCGACGACGCGCACGGTGATCGTCGACGAGATCCACGCCATCGCTCAGAGCAAGCGCGGCTCGCATCTGGCGCTGTCGCTGGCTCGGCTGGCGGCGCTCTGCCCGCGGCCGGTGCTGCGCATCGGTCTGTCGGCGACACAGAAGCCGGTCGAGGAGGTGGCGAGCCTGCTGGTCGGATCGCGGCCGGACGGCGCATCGCCCGAGGCCTGCACCGTCATCGACCTCGGCCATCGACGCAAGCGCGATCTCGCCATCGAGGTGCCGGCCTCGCCTCTGGAGGCGGTCATGTCGGCCGAGGTGTGGGGCGAGGTCTACGACCGCCTGGCCGAGCTGGTCGCCGCCCATCGCACCACGCTCGTCTTCGCCAACACCCGGCGCATGGTGGAGCGCATCACCCGCCACCTGGCCGAGCGCGTCGGCGAGGCGCGCGTCGCCGCCCACCACGGCAGCCTGGCCAAGGAGCTGCGGCTCGACGCCGAGAAGCGGCTGCAGAAGGGCGAGCTCGCCGCCCTCGTCGCCACCGCCTCGCTCGAGCTCGGCATCGACATCGGCGAGATCGACCTCGTCTGCCAGCTGGGCTCGCCGCGATCGATCTCCGCCTTCCTGCAGCGCATCGGGCGCTCGGGGCATGCCGTGAACGGCACGCCCAAGGGTCGGCTGTTCCCTCTCTCGCGCGACGACCTCGTCGAATGCGCGGCGCTCCTCGACGCCACCGGCCGCGGCGAGCTCGACCGGCTGGTCATCCCCGAAAAGCCGCGCGACGTCCTGGCCCAGCAGATCGTGGCCGAGGTGGCGGCGCGGGACTGGAGCGAGGACGCACTTTTCGCCCTCGTCCGCCGGGCCTGGCCCTACCGCGCGCTGGCGCGCGATGAGTTCGATGCGATCGTCGCCATGCTGGCCGAGGGCTTCACCACGCGGCGCGGCCGTCGCGGTGCCCTCATCCACCGCGATGCCGTCAACGGCATCCTGAAGAGCCGCCGCGGCGCCCGCCTCACGGCCCTCACCTCGGGCGGCACCATCCCCGACAACGCCGACTATCCCGTC
>DASRDL010000238.1:0-8528 GCA_035652635.1 Hyphomicrobiaceae bacterium
CATGCCGGACGAGAACAGGATGCACGCCTCTGCGCCTTCGTAGGCGGCCAGGCGATCCTCGACGATCTCGCTGTTGGGGTGGTTGAAGCGCGAGTAGACGAGCCCGGCGGCGGTTCCCGTCGGCGGCTCGCGGCGCCCGGACGTGTAGTCGAAGAAGTCGCGCCCCTCCTCGGCCGTACGGAATACGAAGGTGGAGGTGAGGAACACCGGTGGCTTGACGGCACCCTCGGACAGCAGGGGATCGTAGCCGTAGCCCAGCATCAGCGTTTCGGGGTGCAGCACGTGGTTGGCCAGGCGGTGCCTGTGATAGTGGGCTTCCTTCATGGCTCACCTCCAGGTGTGAATTGGCAAGGGTAGCGCAATTCCTCTCCGCGTCGCGCGCCGGTATGCGGGAATTTCGCGCCTGCCCTCGGGCCTGTCTCGAGGACCGGCAAGATTGCGGTATCCAGGAACCTTCGGCCGACGACCTCGACCCTGGGCGCCGGCTCGCCGGCTGGCGGCGCCCTCGGCGGCATCACAAGTCGGCGGCGTGACAGTCGCGGCATCCTGTGCATGCTATGCCGCTACTCGAGCCGCATCCCTTCCCCGCAATGTCCCCCGCGATGTCCCACTATCCCCACCTGTTCCGCCCGCTCGACCTCGGCTTCATGACGCTGCCCAACCGCATCGTCATGGGCTCCATGCACACGCGGCTCGAGACCCTCGACCGGCCGCTCGAGCGCATCGCCCGCTTCTACGTCGAGCGCGCACGGGGTGGGGCCGGGCTCATCGTCACCGGCGGCTTTTCGCCCAACTGGGAAGGGTTGATGGAGCCGGGCGGACCGATCCTCAATACCGCGGCACAGATCGCCGAGCACCGCCACGTCACCGACGCCGTGCACTCCGCCGGCAGCCGCATCGCCCTGCAGATCCTGCACGCCGGCCGCTATGCCAAGATCAAGGGGTCGGTGGGCCCGTCCGCCATCGCCTCGCCGATCAACCCCAACCCGCCGCGGCGCATGAGCGAGGCCGACATCCGCCGCACCATCGCCGACTATGCCACGACGGCGGCGCTGGCGCGCGAAGCGGGCTACGACGGCGTCGAGATCATGGGCAGCGAGGGCTATCTCATCAACGAGTTCACGGCGCCGCGCACCAACGACCGCAGCGACGACTGGGGCGGCAGCGTGCCCAACCGGCTGCGGTTCGCCGCCGAGATCATGCGGGCGGTGCGCGCCAGGGTCGGGCGCGATTTCCTGGTCGTCTTCCGTGTCTCCTCGATCGACCTCGTCGAGGGCGGTCTCACGGCGGACGAAATTGCGGAGGAGGTAAAGGCCGTCGCCGCCGCCGGCGCCGACATCATCAACCAGGGCATCGGCTGGCACGAGGCGCGCGTGCCCACCATCGCCCAGAAGGTGCCGCGTGCGGCCTGGACCTTCGCGGCACGACGCCTCAGGGAGGCGGCCGGCATCCCCGTCGTCGCCTCCAACCGCATCAACACGCCGGAGGTGGCCGAGGCGGTGCTCGCCCGTGGCGATGCCGACCTCGTGTCGATGGCGCGGCCGATGCTGGCCGACCCGGAGTTCGCCAACAAGGCGCGCGAGGGCCGCGCCGACGAGATCAACGTGTGCATCGCCTGCAACCAGGCCTGCCTCGACTTCATCTTCTCCGGGCGCGTGGCCACCTGCCTCGTCAATCCGAAGGCCGGCCGCGAGATCGAGTTCGATTTGCCTCCGCCGCCGATCCGCAAGCGCATCGCCGTCGTGGGCGCCGGGCCGGCGGGCCTCGCCTGTGCCGTCACCGCCGCCGAGCGCGGGCATGCCGTGACGCTTTACGAAGCGCAGGGGCGGATCGGCGGGCAGCTCAACCTCGCGCGCAACGTGCCGGGTAAGGAGGAGTTCGACGCCACGCTGGCCTACTGGCGCACCCGCATCGGCCGCCTCGGCGTCGATCTGAGGCTCGGGCAGCGGCCGGGCGCAGGCGAGCTGGCCGCGGGCGGCTACGACGCCGTCGTTGTTGCCACCGGAGTGAGCCCGCGTCTGCCGGACATTCCCGGCATCGATCACGCCAAGTGCGCCAGCTACGCCGCCATCCTCGACGGCTCGCGCACGGCGGGCCGCAGAGTTGCCGTCATCGGCGCCGGCGGCATCGGCTTCGACGTCGCCGAGTTCCTCACCTCCGCGCCGCAGGCCGAGGCGGCCCGCCCGGAGCACTTCTTCGACGAATGGAGCGTCGACCCGACGGTGGCGAGCCGGGGCGGGCTTGCCCCCTCTCCCCGTTTGCGGGGAGAGGCGGCCCGGCGGCAGGTGACGATGCTGCAGCGCAAGGCCGGACGCATGGGGCGCGGGCTCGGGGTGAGCACGGGCTGGGTGCTGCGCCTGCTGCTCGCCAAGCGCCAGGTGGCACAGGTGACGGGCGCGACCTACCGGCGCATCGACGACGCCGGCGTGCACATCACGGTCGCGGGTGAGGAGCGCGTGATTGCGGCCGACACGGTCGTCATCTGCGCCGGCCAGGAGAGCGAGCGTTCGCTCTACGACGAGCTCACGGCCCGCGGGGTGACGGCGCATCTCATCGGCGGGGCCAAGCTCGCTGCCGAGCTCGATGCCCTGCGCGCCATCGACGAGGGCACGCGGCTGGCCTACAGCCTTTGAAGAGGCACGCCGGACGCACCGCTCATCGCGCCAGCAGCCTGTCGAGCTCGTGTGATGCGGCAAACGCGCCGAACGGCTCCTCGATCAGACGCAGCTTCACGCCGCGGCGCATGTTGCTGAGCTCGTCGCGATAGCGCTCGAGCGTCGCCCGCGACGGATCGACGACGGTGATCTCCTCCAATCCGGAGTTCTCGCGCAGCGTCGACCACAGCAGTGCGAGCCTCAGCTCGCCGTCGTAACCCGGCAGGCTGTGGCCGATGAACACCAGCCGCCGCGCCACATGCAGCTCGCGCATGGCCATGGCCAGCAGGTCGGTCATGAACTCGGGCTGGCTCTCGGCATCGCGCCCGAACTCTGGCGCCACCATGAGAGGCATGACGTCGTAGCTCTTGCATCTGCGGCACCAGTCGTGCTGGCTGTAGAACGAGGCCGGGAACGCCTCCACCGACAGGCCCTTGAAGTAGATGTTCCCGCAATTGCCGCACCGGAGCCAGGTGGTGGAGCCGTGCGGCTTGAAGATCGTGTAATCGCGATCGCTCCAGGCCAGCGGGTCGGTCAGGTTGAGGTCGGCGGGCGAGCGCCACACCCCGTAGTCGATGTTGCAGCGGCGCAGGCGGGCGAAGGCGAACTCGAGGACGGGATCGTAGTTGAGGCAGATCACCGAAGAGCGGTCGTGGGCGGCGGCGATGCGGGAAACGAAGCGATTGTAGGGGTTGTCGTCGGTGCCGTTGTAGACCTCGTTGACGAGGTAGAAGAGGCAGGAGTCCTGCAGCACCCTGGTGATGTAGAACATGAGATCGTAGCGCAGGTCCTTGAAATCGGCGCTCGGGTGCGCGGCGCAATAGGTATTGACCGCGGCGAAGATCTCGTCGATGCGCGGTGCCGCCTCGCCGCGTTCGGCATGTGCCCGGGCCATCGTGTCCCTCACGTTCTGGATGCCGGCGAGACGCCGCCCGACATCCGCGTCGTCGACCGTGAAGCCGCCGCCGCGCGGCCGCTCGAAAAATCCCTCGGCCACCGGCGCGCCCGCCTCGACCGAGAAGCCGGCGCCGAGCACGAAAATGGTGCTGCCGCGCTTGACCGGGCGCGCGTCCCAGCGTGGCATGCGCCTTTGCTCCGGCTGGCTGAAGCGGCGCGCCGTGGGCCAATGCTGCAGCTTGAAGCGGTCGCGCCCGCAGCCGCAACGCCAAAGCGGCGAGCCGCGCATCTGCCGCTCGAAGTCGAGTGCCTCCTCGAAGCTCGCCGCGCTGAAGGGGGTCGGTGCGCCGCAGCGGGCGCAGACGAAGCGCCAGTCGAGGGAGAAATTGGCGAGGTCCTCCAGGCCGGCAAGCTGTCCGGGAGCGGGAGGCAGTGAGGCCCGTTCCCCGCCGCCCACGGAAGCCTTGCCGAACAGCCGCTTGAAAAAGCGCATTGCTCCCCCTTCAATCGCCGGTGGCCCGGCAACAGTAGAGCCGAAACGGAACCGGGAGGCGAGCCGCTGCCGGTGCGGCGCCCGCGGCCTGCCGATGCTGCTGCTCCGCGGACGCAGGCCGGGCAAGGCAGACAACGCTCCAGGGGAAGGCAATGACCGACCGATTTGGACACTACAAGGCCCTGAAGTTCGCCCGGCCGCGGCCACGCATTCTCGAGGTGATCCTGTCGCGGCCGGGCCGGCTCAATGCGCTCGATGCGGACGGCCACCGCGAGCTGGCCGAGGTGTGGCGCGATATCGACCGCGATCCCGACACGTCGGTGGCGCTCCTGCGCGGTGACGGCGGGGCCTTCTCGGCCGGCGGCGATCTCGGCATGGTCGAGGTGATGGCCCGCGACTGGGCCACGCGAACGCGCGTGTGGAAGGAGGCGGGTGACCTCGTCTACAACGTCATCAACTGCTCCAAGCCGATCGTGGCGGCCATCGAGGGCCCATGCGTGGGAGCTGGCCTCGCGGCGGCCATGGTGGCCGACATCACCGTGGCCGGGCGCAGAGCGCGCATCATCGACGGGCACACCCGGCTCGGCGTCGCCGCCGGCGATCACTCCGCGATCGTTTGGCCGCTGCTGTGCGGCATGGCCAAGGCCAAATACTACCTGCTGCTGTGCGACACGGTGACGGGCGAGGAGGCCGAGCGCATCGGCCTCGTGTCCATGGTGGCCGACGACGGCCGGGTCGTGGAGACGGCGCTGGGCGTGGCCGAGCGGCTGCGCGACATGCCCCCGGCCGCCGTGCGCTGGACCAAGCACGCGCTGAACAACTGGCTGAGGATGGCGGGGCCCACTTTCGATGCCTCCCTCGCCATGGAGTTCATGGGCTTCTCGGGGCCGGAGGTGCAGGAGGGCCTGGCCGCGCTGAAGGAGAAACGCAAGCCGAACTGGGACCCAAGGGATCCGTTCTAGGACACCTCTTCGAGCATCCTCGCGGACGAGCGCACCGGAGGAAGCGGGCACGGATTCACAAGAGTCACGGGCGCTCTATCCGACAGCGGATGCAGCTTTGGTGATCTTGCCGCAGTTTACCTGACACTCACCCGACTTCGGGTAGGGTCCAAACTCGATTGGAGCAGGGCCTCCGATCGGGCGGTGGTTTGATGCAACTGACGGCAAATCTGCAGGGTAGTCAGAAAACATCCTGCTCCCCCGCCAGCGACGGCGCTGCTGGGGATGTCGTCGCGCCGGGCGAGCAAGCGCCGTTTCCCTCCACGACTCTACCGAGCCCGAGCGAGCGCCGGCTTGCCCTTGCCGTGGCTCTCGTCTCCTCGGTGGTGTTTGTCGCGGCACTGCCGTTTGCTCGCCGGCCCCTCGCCCCGGTGTGGGCGTTCATTCCCATCTACGAGGCCGCGCTTGCCATCAACGACGTGGTGACGGCCGTCCTGCTGCTGGCGCAGTTCCTGATCCTTCGCGCGCGCAGGCTTCTCGTGCTCGGCTGCGCCTACCTGTTCACGGCCGCGATGGTGATCGTGCATGCCCTTACATTTCCTGGCCTCTTTACGCCCACCGGCTTGCTCGGCGCGGGCCCGCAGACCACTGCCTGGCTCTACATGTTCTGGCACGCCGGCTTTCCGCTGCTCGTCATCGTCTATGCCCTGCTGAGGGAGGAGGACGCGCGGGCGCTGCGGTCGCGGCGCCAGGCGCAACGCGATCTCGCCGTGGGCCTGGCGGGCGTCCTCGCCGCGGCCGCTGCCTTCACCCTGCTGGCGACTGCAGGCCAGTCGCTGTTGCCGGCGATCATGCAGGGCAACTCCTACACGGCCGCCATGATCGCGGTCGTCTCCACCACCTGGCTGTTCAGCGTCGTCTCCCTGCCGCTGCTGTGGAAGCGCACGCGTCACACGATGATCGACGTGTGGCTGATGGTCGTGATGTGCGTCTGGATCTTCGACATCGCGCTGAGCGCCGTCTTCAACGCCGGCCGGTTCGACCTCGGCTTCTACGCCGGCCGCATCTATGGCCTGCTGGCCGCCACCTTCGTGCTGCTCGTGCTGCTGGTGGGAACGGCGAACCTCTACTCCCGTCTTGCCGCCCTCCTCGATGTCGAGCAGCAGCAGCGCCGGAAAGAGAGCATCTTGCGGCAGCGCATCTTCGATACCTCGCTCGATTTGATCCTGATCAGCGACCGGCAGGGCAGACTCGTGCAGGTGAGCCCGAGCTGCGAGGTGATCCTCGGCTATCGGCCCGACGAGATGGTGGGCCAGGGCAGCCGGCAGTTCGTCCACGCCGATGACCTCGACAAGACACGCGCCGAAATGCGTGCTGCGCGCCTGGGTGGCAGGGTGCGCAACTTCGAATGCCGCTACGTCCACAAGAAGGGATGCGCTGTCCCACTGACCTGGAGCGGAGTGTGGTCGCAGGCGGACCAGCAGTACTTCTTCATCGGGCGCGACATGACGGAGCGCATCAAGCTGGAACAACAGCTCAGGCAAGCTCAGAAGATGGAGGCCGTCGGCCAGCTGACGGGCGGCATCGCGCACGACTTCAACAATATTCTTGCCGTGATCGTCGGCATGACGGAGCTGGTGGCGGACGCGGTTGCCGCCAACCCTGAGCTGAAGGGGCTGGTCGGGGAGATCAACGAGGCGGCCGAGCGCGGCACCCAGCTGGTGAAGCGCATGCTGGCGTTTGCGCGCAAGCAGACCCTGGAGGCGCGTGTGCTCGACGTGAACGAAGCCGTCGAGCGCGCCGCGTACATGCTCGACCGGGTGCTCGGCGAGGACATCGACCTCAAGACGGTGCTCGGCGACGGCCTGTGGCCGGCGCTCCTGGATCCCGCCCAGCTGGAGGAGGCGATCCTGAACCTGGCCGTCAATGCTCGCGATGCCATGCCTGACGGCGGAAGGATCATCATCGAGACTGCCAACGCGCAATTGGACGAAGACTATGCGGCGCTGAACGTCGGCGTGCGGCCCGGCGACTATGTTGCAGTCATCGTGACGGACTCCGGCACAGGAATGCCCCCCGAGATCATGGAGCGGGTCTTCGAACCGTTCTTCACGACCAAGGAGGTCGGCAAGGGCACCGGGTTGGGTCTCAGCATGGTCTACGGCTTCGTCAAGCAGTCCGGCGGCCATGCCAAGATCTACAGCGAGGTCGGTCACGGAACGAGCATCAAGCTGTATTTCCCCAGAGCGACCCGGCAAGCCGCTGCCGAAAGCGCCGTCGCGTGCCCCGATCGAGGCGGGCATGCGGGTTCCGAGAGCATCCTCGTCGTCGAGGATGATCCGGCGGTACGCCAGATGGCGGTGGCCGCGCTGCAGGGGCTCGGCTACCAGGTGACGCAAGCCCCGGATGGCAAATCGGCCCTGCGGCTTCTGCAGGAGAGTTCCAACGTGGACTTGCTCATCACCGACATGATCATGCCCAACGGCATGACTGGGCATGACCTCGCGAGAACGGCGTGCCGGCTGCGGCCTGAACTCAAGGTGCTGCTGACGTCGGGCTACTCGGAGCAGTTCATTGCAGCGAGGCAGGAACTCGACAAGAATCTACTGCTGTTGAGGAAGCCTTATCGGCGACAGGAGCTTGCGGCTGCCGTGCGCAGGGCACTTGCCGGAACGGCCGGCCCTTCAGGTTCTGGAGAAGCGTCTTTCAAGGTAGTGTGACGGACCAAGGGCATCGCGCCCCAGCGGCACAGGCTCGTGCCTTCCTCCCGAGCTGCGAGTGCGGCAATTGCCGACGCGGCCGGCGCTGGTAGATTCTCCCCAAGCCTTCCAGGAAACGCACGCCGGTGAGGACAGTCATGCCAGAGCTCAAGTCGGAGTACCTCCTCACCTACACCGTTACAGTCGACACGTTGCACGACGTCGGGCCGGTACCCTTCGGCACGCGGCATGTCGACATGCTGGGACGGGGCACCTTCGAGGGACCTCGGCTCAGGGGGGAGGTCCTGCCGGGCGGCATGGACATGAAGACCCTGCGCTCCGACGGTGCCATGACCCCGAACGTGCGCATGGTGCTCAAGACCGACGACGGCGCCCTGATCTTCATGCACTACCAGGGGGTGCGGCATGGCTCGCCCGAGGTGATGGCGCGGATCGCGCGGGGAGAGGTGGTGCCGCCCAGCGAGTACTACCTGCGCAACACCCCCTACTTCGAGACTTCGGCGCCAAAGTACGACTGGCTAAACCGGATCGTCGCGGTCGGCATCGGCCGGCGCATGCCCGACCACGCCGCCTACGACGTGTTTCAGATCCTGTGAGCGGCGCGGGCGGGTCGCACGTCCGCGCCGCCGTGGCACCTACAACACACAACCGCCCGACAGCATCGAATCGACCCCACGGAAGGCGGCGCCGGGCAATTTGGGGCTTGAAATGGGACCCGGTCTTGAAGGATTCTAAAGCCGGATCAGGCGGGTGGTAGGCACCGGAGTGCAGGCGTAACGGCCCATGAGCTGGCAGCCGTCCATTGATCCCATAGCGGGCGATG
>DASRDL010000239.1:0-2403 GCA_035652635.1 Hyphomicrobiaceae bacterium
GACCTCTTCGACGTGGTCGGCAAGGGCATCGTCAAGATCAACGTCAACCACACCTATCCCTTGAAGGATGCCGCCAAGGCGCACGCCGATCTCGAGGCCCGCAAGACCACCGGCTCCATCGTGCTGCTGCCGTAACTCCTCATGCCGGGGCTCGGCAAAGGGCCGAGGGTCCCCGGCATGAGCGCCGTCCACTGGCGCCAGAGCCCGCTTCGCGCGGGCCCCTGGTGACGAGCCCCGGATGACCGACCAAGGAACGCCACGACATGCCGCAAGCCCCCATCGAGCTCTACTACTGGCCCACCCCCAACGGGCACAAGATCACCATCATGCTCGAGGAATGCGGGCTGCCTTACGAGATCAAACCCGTCAACATCGGTCGCGGCGACCAGTTCAAGCCCGAGTTCCTCGCCATCTCGCCCAACAATCGCATGCCGGCCATCATCGATCCCGACGGCCCCGGCGGAAAGCCGATCTCGATTTTCGAGTCGGGCGCCATCCTGCAGTATCTCGGCCGCAAGACCGGCAAGTTCTATCCTGCCGACGAGCGGGCGCGCGTCGAGGTGGAGCAGTGGCTGTTCTGGCAGATGGCCAACCTCGGCCCGAACTGCGGCCAGGCCCACCACTTCCGCAACTACGCGCAGGAGAAGATCCCCTACGCCATCGACCGCTACACCAACGAGGTGAACCGGCTCTACGGCGTCATGGACAGGCGCCTTGCCGATCGCGAGTACCTGGCCGGCGCCTATTCCATCGCCGACATGGCGAGCTATCCCTGGGTGCGGCCCTACAAGAACCAGGGCCAGGATCTCGCCGAGTTCCCCAACCTCGAGAAGTGGTTCCAGCGTATGCGCGACCGGCCGGCCGTGGCCAAGGGCGTCAAGGTCGGCGAGGAGCTGAGGGCCAACTACAATCTGGCCACCGACAAGGAGGCACAGAAGGTGCTGTTCGGCCAGCGCGCGCGCCGCTGAGGAGCGTGCATGTCCGGCGACCACTCCGTCTCGAAGCTGCAGGTGAGCATGCCGCTGGCGCTCGCCGACAGGATTGCCGACGCGGCGCTGGCCGCCGGCCGCCAGGCCGGGCTGCTGCCGCTGGCGGTTGCCGTGCTGGATGCCGGCGGCAACCCGGTGGTCCTCAAGCGCGAGGACGGTGCCGGCATCCTGCGCTCGGACATCGCCTTCGGCAAAGCGTGGGGCGCACTGGGCATGGGGATTGCGAGCCGCACCATCCGCGACCGACTGAAGGAGCGTCCGGCTTTCCAGGCCGCCCTGGCGGCGGCCTCGCAGGGCCGCTTCATCCCGGTGCCCGGCGGCGTGCTGGCCCTCAACGAGGCCGGCGAGGTGGTGGGCGCGGTCGGCATCAGCGGCGATGCTTCGGACAAGGACGAGTATGCCGCGATCACCGGCGTCCTCGTCGCGGGGCTGAGGCCCCAGCCCGAGGCGCCGGCTGCGAACTGGCGCACCGCCGGCTTGTAAGCCGTCGGCGAAGCTCGCTGGCCACGACGGGTTGCGGCCGATCGACGGGACCAGCCAGGCACCCGATCGACGCCTGCCTCGGGCCGGGCATCCGGCCGGACCACCACCCCTCCCGCGGCTCGGGTGCCCGACCGTCGCGCTGCGTCACCGCCCGCTCAGTGCCACCAGGATCACGCCGGGCACGATCAGGGCCATGGTGGCAATCGTGCGCCAGGTAATGGTCTCGCGGCCGAAATAGAGCATGCCGAGCAGCAGCGTGAACACCGGCGTCGCCGACACGATCGGCACCACGGCCACTACGTCGCCGATGGCGAGCGCGTTGTTGAGGAACTGCACCGAGAGGGCGTTGGCGACGCCCGCAGCGAAGAACCACAGGTTCCCGGCGCCCGAGCCCGACACCGGGGCGCCCTCGCGCCGGAACAGGAAGACGGCGGTGGCGAGCGACACGCTGTTGCCGACCAGCACGGCGAACGACGGGCTGTTGACCTCGATGAGGCCGTACTTGGTCGCGATGTGGCCGATCGCCCTGATGAGCGACGCTCCGAGCGGCAGGACGATGGCCCACAGCGGCCAGCTTCGCTTGAGGCCTTTCGGGTTCCATGCCGCCGCCACGGCACCGGCGACCACCGCTCCTGTCCCCATCGCGATCGGCAGCGTCAGCCGCTCGCCCAGCACGGCGATGGCGAACATGGCGCCGAAGATCGGCGTGGCGGAGGTGAGCGAGCTCGTCAGCGTCGGCCCCATCAGCTTGATGCTGGAGATGGCGAGCGTGGTCGACAGCGCCGGGCGGATGATGCCGACCACGGCGAACAGCACGGCGGCGCTGGTGAACCAGTACCAGCCGTGCAGATAGAGCGGGGCGAACAGCCAGTAGACGCCGGCCGAGGTGGCAACCGACACCAGCGTGCCGGAGCGCGCGTCCGAGCGCTCG
>DASRDL010000240.1:0-6804 GCA_035652635.1 Hyphomicrobiaceae bacterium
CGGGCGATCACCCGGCGGTCGCGCTCGCTCAAGGGACCCAGGCCCCCGTGCAGGAGCTGCTGGGCGAGGTAGCGGATTTCGTGGTTCATATGGCTCACCTTTCCTCGACCGTGCCGAAGCCGGTCGCCGGTGAGCCGGAGCGGTGCTCAGGCCTCGACGGCAACCCGCAACGGCGCGGTCCTACTAGGGCTGTCGCTGGGCATGGGTTGCACTCATCTCCTGGAGAGATTTGCCACGGTCACTCGTGGCTGATCTGTAGATGACGTTGTGCGCGGCGCGTGTCAACCCTCGAGGCGACCGCGCCGGCGCCGTGGTCGAAGTGTCACGCCGGGCGCGTGCCGGGAGTGCGCCGCTTGCGGCCGGTGCGATCCGCGGGCTTGCGCTTCGGCGGCGATGGGCGGGCGGCCAGCGCCCGGTCGATCATGGCCTGGGCCGAGCCCAGGTAGTTGACGGGGTCGGTGAGCTCGGCCAAGCGGTCGGCGTCGAGGTGATCGGTGACCTCGGGGCGCCGCTTCAGCTCGTCGAGCAGGGTGGAGCCCTTGTCGAGGGCGGCGCGGCAGGCGCCGTAGATCAGGTCGTGGGCGGCGCCGCGGCCGGTGTGCTTGGCGAGCGCCATCATCACCGCCTCGGCGACGATGAGGCCGCCGGTGATGTCGAGGTTGCGGCGCATGCGGCCCGCGTCGACGATCAGCCCGTCGGCCATGAAGCGGGCCTGGCGCAGCGCCCCGCCGACGGCGAGGAAGGCCTCCGGCACCGCCACCCACTCGAGCTGCCAGGGGCCGGTGGCGCGCTCGTGGTCGGCGGCCATGGCGTCCAGCATCAGGCCCGCGTGCTGGCGCACGATCCGGGCGGCGGCCAGGATCAGCTCGCAGGAGATGGGGTTCCTCTTCTGCGGCATGGTCGAGGACGAGCCGCGCCCTTCCAGGAACGGCTCGAAGGCCTCGCCGACCTCGGTCTGCATCATCAGCATCACGTCGGTGGCGATCTTGGCGAGCGTGCCGGCCACCAGCGCCAGGAACGAGACCGTCTCGGCGAGGCCGTCGCGGGCGGCATGCCAGGGCGTGGCCGGGCGGCCGAGGCCGAGCTCGGCCATCAGCGCGTCGTGGACGGCGAGCCCGCGGTCGCCGAGGGAAGCGAGCGTACCGGCGGCGCCGGCGAACTGGCCGACCAGCACGCGCGGGCGCAACTGCTCGAGCCGCTGGCGGTGGCGGACGACCATGCCGAGCCACACGGCCGCCTTGTGGCCGAACGTCACCGGCAGGGCGTGCTGCAGATGCGTGCGGCCCGCCATGACCGTGGCGCGGTGCTTGTCGGCGAGGGCCGCGAGCGTGCCCTCGAGCGCGGCGAGATCGTCGGCGACCAGGCCGAGGGCTTCCCGCACCTGCAGGACGGTGGCGGTGTCCATGATGTCCTGGGTGGTGGCGCCCCAGTGCACGTAGCGGCCGGCCTCGCCGCACTGCCTGGCGAGCTGATGCACCACGCCGACGATCGGATAGCCGACGAGATCGGTCTCCTCCTTCAGCCGGCCCATGTCGATGGCGTCGGCACGGGCGAGCCGCTTGATGGCGGCCGCCGCATCCTTGGGGATCACGCCGGCCTTGGCCTCGGCGGCGGCCAGCGCCACCTCCACCTCGACGTAGCGGGCGATCAGCGCCGCGTCGTCGAAGACGGCGCGCATGGCCGGCGCGCCGAAGGCATCGCGGAAGATGCCGGAGTCGAACACGGTTGCTGGCATGGCCGCTGCTATCGCCCGAGCCTCGTCACTGCCGCCGCGCGGTGGGGCCGGCGAACTTGCGGGTGGCGCCGACCAGCTCGTGCACGATGCCGGGCTCGGTCATGGCATGGCCGGCGTCGGCCACGATCCTCAGCTCCGCCTGCGGCCAGGCCCGCCACAGGTCCCAGGCGTTCTTGACCGGCGTCACCACGTCGTAGCGGCCGTGCACCATGACGCACGGCAGGTGGCGGATGCGCTCGACGTTGTGGAGCAACTGGCCGTCGCGCTCGAAGAAGCCGCGGTTGATGAAGTAGTGGCATTCGATGCGCGCGAAGGCGATGGCATAGGCGTCGGCCCCGAACAGCCTGACGCGCTCCGGGTCCTGCAGCAGCGACAGCGTGCTGCCCTCCCACACCGACCACGCCCTGGCGGCGGCGATCTGCACGTTGCGGTCGGGGCTGGTGAGGCGGCGGTAGTAGGCGGCGATCATGTCGCTCCGCTCCTCGGGCGGAATGAGCTTGCGGAACTCCTCGAACGCCTCCGGGAACATCCAGCTGCAGCCGCCCTCGTAGAACCAGGCGAGCTCCTCGCGGCGGAGCAGGAAGATGCCGCGCAGGACGAGCTCGCTCACGCGCTCGGGGTGGGTCTGGGCATAGGCCAGCGACAGCGTCGAGCCCCACGAGCCGCCGAACAGCTGCCAGCGGTCGATGCCGAGGTGGATGCGCAGCCGCTCCATGTCGGCGACCAGGTCCCAGGTGGTGTTGGCCTCGAGACTTGCGTGCGGCAGCGACCGGCCGCAGCCGCGCTGGTCGAACAGGACGATGCGGTAGCGGGCCGGGTCGTGGTAGCGGCGCATGGTGGAGTTGCAGCCGCCGCCCGGCCCGCCGTGCACGATCAGCACCGGCTTGCCGTTGGGATTGCCGCACTCCTCGTAGAAGATCTCGTGACCCCCTCCGACCTTGAGCCGCTCCTGGCTATAGGGCTCGATCGCGGGATAGAGGCCCAGCCGCTCGCGTGCCGACATCGCTTGGCGCTTCCTTTTGTCGATTGACTTCGCCGCCCGGCCATCGCCGGCCGACCGCAATGGTTACATGCCAGCCGACGCAGGTGGCAAGTTACGGAAGCGGTAATGTCAGCCGGAGGTGCGGTTCCTGAGGCGCAGCAGCCGCATCTCGCGGTCGTAGAGCGTCTCTCCGCCGGGCACCCGCACGTCGCGCACGATGTCGAGTGCGAGGCGTCCCGGCGCCGGCGTCGCGTTGCTGACGAGGAGGGCGGCGGCGAGCGCCAGCGGCAGGCCGACGGCGCCGGCGAGCGCGCTCGGCAGAACGAGCGCGCCGGTCTCGCTCAAGAGGACGACCAAGGCGGTCACGCAGAAGCCGGTGCCGAGGCCGGCGAGCGCCCCCCAGGCATTGGTGCGCTTGACCCAGATCGCCAGCATCAGGGTGGGGAAGGACGTGGCGGCGCCGAACGTGAGCGACCACAGGAAGAGCTGCAGGGGATCGGCCGGCACCGCAATGGCAAGCCAGGTCGCGACGACGGCGGCGCCGACCAGGGCCGCGCGGGCCGTGTTGATGCGCACGCCGTCGGGCACGGTCCCGGCCGGCAGGCCGTGCACGATGTCCTCCGCCACCATGGCGGCCAGCGCCACCAGCGCCGCCGCCAGCCCGGCGAGCGACGCGGCCAGCGCTCCCGCCAGCGCCAGGTAGATCAGCACCTGGGGAAAACCCGCAGCGACCGGCAGGGCGAACAGCACCGCGTCGCGCTCGAAGCTGATGCTGGAGAGCTTCACCACCTGTGCCCTGGCGTCGAGCTTGGCGATGCCGGCCTGCTGCAGCACCTCGAACCAGGCGGGCAGCCGATCGCCGGCATGGCCCACGACCTGGTCGAACATGGCCGCGCGCAGGTAGACGGCGATCGCCGGCAACGTCATCAGCACCAGCCCTGCCACCAGCACGGCCCAGCCCAGCGCCTTGCGCGCCTCGTAGACGCCGGGCGTCGTGCCGGACCGCAGCAGCAGGGCGGGCGAGGCGGCAATGCCGGCCGCCGCCACGAACGACATGACGATGAAGCCGAGGCTGCCGACGCTGCCGAAGGACTGGATGAAGCGCTTGACCAGCGGCTCCGCCTCCTTGCCCGGCAGATCGAAGGCGAGCGGCGGCGCCAGCACCACCGGCACGCCCTTGGCGACCTCGGCGCGCGCCAGCACGCGCAGGACGTCGCCGTGTGTGAGCTGCGGCAGCGGCAGGTTGGAGACGAGGATGGCGACGATGCTGGCCGAGACCGCCAGCGCCAGGATGGCGGCAATGGATTTGGCGACGCTCGACCAGGTGAGCGAGCGCATGCCGCCGAACAGCACCATGCCGGCGGCACAGGCGACCGCCACGCCCGTCACGAGGCGCTCCGACTGGCCCGTCAGCCAGGATGCGGCGTAGCCGGCAAAGCGCGCCTCGGCCGCCACGAGCAGGAGGAGCGGCACGCTGAGGGTGGCGGCGGCGGCCACGCGCACGACCCGGCTCTCGAAGCGGCGGCCCAGGAAGGTCGGCACCGTGTAGGCGCCGAACTTGCGCATGAACGGCGCGAACAGCACGCCCATGAACACCAGTCCGGCGCACCAGCCGATCGACAGACACAGGGCATCGACGCCGACGATGAAGAGCGATCCCGTCAGCGACAGGAAGCCCGCCCCGCCGAGGGCGGCGATGCCGAGCACCAGGCCGTTGAAGAAGGCCGGCACGCGGCGGCCGCAGGCGAAGTAGTCGCCCACCTCGCGCCCCCGCGAGGCGAGGCCGATAGCGGCATAGAGTGCGATCGGCCCGGCGAACATGGCCATCCGCACCAGGTTGTCGCCGACGCCGAGCTGCTCCAGCATCATCACCATCAGCACCAGCGCCGCGAACGCGGCCGTGAAGATGCCGAAGTAGGTGCCGAGCCGCGGATTGACGAGGCGGGTGCGCGAGGTGAAGGCCATATCGCGCTAGAAGTCCTCGTGGGCGCCGTGCCAGTGGTCGATGGCATCCTGGCGGTTGACGAACACCGAGATGGTCACGAAGGCGATGACGATGAGGCCGTGGCAGGCGAGGAAGTAGCCCAGGGGTATGCCGAGCACGCGCTTGTCGTTGAGAGCATCGGCATAGAGCGGCAGCACGATGATGGCCAGCACGAACGGCAGCAGGCTGGTGAGCATCTGCACCTTGGTGTGCCGCCAGTAGGGCTTGCGTTCGCTGCGCTCGATCATGACTGAGGCTCGCGGGGCCGGTTGCCGAGGTGGGCGAAGGCGGGGCCGGCCCGTCGACAGCCCCACCGGACGCAGGTTGGCGCCGATTCGTGGTTCAACTGGGGCGGCCGGACCGTGCGCCGGACCGGCTGCGGACGGCAGGACGCCGAGGCGGCGGCCACATTAGCCAATCGGCTGAAAAGCAGCTAGATTCCCGCTGGGTCGCGAGGCCGACCGAAGGTAGGGTGGGAGGTCGCGTCGGAGGGGCGATGCTGGCAGCCAATGGCGGATCACCGGTTCATCATCGTTGACGACCATCCGCTGTTTCGCGGCGCATTGGGGCAGGCGCTGAGCGCCGCGTTCGCCGATGCCGAGATTCTGGAGGCCGGCTCCCTCGACGAGCTGACCGAGCAGCTGGGCACCGCCGGCGAGATCGACCTCATCCTGCTCGATCTCAGCATGCCGGGGGTGCACGGCGTGTCGGGGCTCATCTACCTGCGCGCCCAGCACCCTGAGGTGCCGGTGGTGATCGTCTCGGCGAGCGACGACGCCGGCACCATCCGCCAGTGCCTCGATTGCGGGGCCTCGGGGTTCATCCCGAAGTCGCAACCGGTGGAGCGCATCCGCGAGGCGATCCGCCGCATCATCGGCGGCGAGGTGTGGCTGCCGCCCGACGTCGACCTTTCCGGCGAGCCGATGGGCGAGAGCGCCGAGCTGGTGTCGCGTCTCTCCACGCTGACGCCGCAGCAGGTGCGCGTGCTCATGATGCTGGGCGAGGGGCTGCTCAACAAGCAGATCGCCTTCAAGCTCGGCGTGTCGGAGGCCACCATCAAGGCGCACGTCTCCGCCATCCTGCAGAAGCTCGGCGTCGACAGCCGCACGCAGGCGGTGATCGCCATCAACCGCATCGGCACGCCCGGCGAGTGGCGGCGGCTCAATTGATGCGTCGCACCCCCGCGGCTCCCGCGCCGCAATCCAGCTGTCACATCGGCGATAAGTTGCGCCCGTAAATGCTGGGGCGGCTGCGCGTGCGGCCCGCACTTGCCAAGGAGAGACTGCCATGAGCGAGCCCGATCGTCTGTCCCGTTCCGCCCGGTTCGATGCGAGCGAGGATGTCGGCTCCAATCCGACCGGCAATCCCACCATGGGCGACGTCATCGCGGCGCGGCTGTCGCGCCGCGACGTGGTGCGCGGTGCCCTGGCGGCCTCGGCCATCGCGCTCGCCGTCGCGCCCGTGGCGCTGGCGGCGGCCGGCAAGGCACGCGCGCAAGGCGGCACGCCGTCGTTCAATTTCAAGGAGGTTGCCGCCGGCTCGGACGAGAACATCCACGTCGCCGAGGGCTACGACGCCGACGTTCTCATCCGCTGGGGCGACAAGGTGGCGGCCGACGCGCCCGCCTTCGATCCCGCCAAGCAGACCGCCGCCGCCCAGGCCAGGCAGTTCGGCTACAACAACGACTTTCTCGGCTATGTGCCGCTCGAGGGCTCCCGGCGCGGGCTGCTCGTGGTCAACCACGAGTACACCAACGAGGAGCTGATGTTCCCGCACATCGGCCGGCAGGACGGGGCCAAGAAATTCGCCGACATGACGAAGGACCTGGTTGACATCGAGATGGCCGCGCACGGCGGCACGGTGATCGAGATTGCGCGCGGGGCCGACGGCAAATGGAGGGTGGTGCCGGACAGCAAGTACGCCCGCCGCATCACGGCCTCGACCGAGATCGCCATCTCCGGTCCCGCCGCCGGCCATGCCCGCATGAAGACGAAGGCCGATCCCACCGGCACCAAGGTGCTCGGCATGCTCAACAACTGCGCCGGCGGCGTGACGCCATGGGGAACGTGGCTCACCTGCGAGGAGAACTTCCACGGCTACTTC
>DASRDL010000241.1:0-6910 GCA_035652635.1 Hyphomicrobiaceae bacterium
TGCGCGAGGAGCTGGGCGACCTGCTTTTGCAGGTCGTCTATCACGCGCGCATGGCCGAGGAGGAAGGGGCCTTCACCTTTGCCGATGTGGTGGAGGCCATCACCGAGAAGATGATCCGCCGCCACCCGCACGTGTTCGGCAGCGAGGCCGAACGTGCCGCCGGCGCCACGCCCGGCTTCTGGGAGCGCATCAAGGCCAAGGAGAAGCCTGTCCGGTCGGCAGGCAGCGTTCTCGACGACGTGCCGGTGGGTCTGCCCGCGCTCACGCGCGCGGTCAAGTTGCAGCACAAAGCCGCCAAGGTCGGCTTCGACTGGCCGTCGCTGGCGCCGGTGCTCGACAAGCTCAAGGAGGAGCTGGGCGAGCTCGAGCGCGAGATCGCCGCCTCTCCAGCGCAGGCGAAGGCCGGGGCGGCGATCGAGGAGGAGCTCGGCGATGTCCTGTTCGTGCTCGCCAACGTCGCCCGCCACCTGAAGGTCGACCCGGAGGCGGCGCTGCGCTCCGCCAACCAGAAATTCATCCGCCGCTTCCGCCGTATCGAGGAGCTGCTGGCGGAGGATGGCCGCACGCCCGCCGGCTCAACTCTCGCCGAGATGGACCGCCTCTGGGACCGCGCCAAGACCGAGGAGCGCGGGAGCTGAATCCTCTCGGTCATCCCGGCCGAGGGCGAAGTCCGAGAGCGGCACCCGGGGCGGCAAGCGCTTCGTCGCCAGGCGCCCTGGGTTTGCGGAAATTCCGCTTCCCTCGGGACAAGCCCGAGGGCAGGCGCGAAATTCCGGTACGACAGTGCGCCCCACCTACCGGCTGAGCGCGTAGGCTAGGAGTTTGTAGGCGATGGCCGCGGCGGTGTAGTCGCAGGCGTGCAGGCCGGGGATGGGGGCGAGCTCGACGAGGTCGGCGCCGACGACGCGGTCCGCCGCGGCGCACGCGGCCCTCACGAGCGAGAGCGCCTGCCAGTAGCCGAGACCGCCCGGCGTCGGCGTGCCGGTGGCCGGCATGAGCGCGCTGTCGAGCGCATCGATGTCGAAGGTGACGTAGAGCGGGCGCCCGCGCAGCGGCGCCAGCATCGCCTCCAGGTCCCAGCGCGCCTGGTCCTTGGCCCAGTGGATGGTGATGCGGTGGCGGTTGGCCTCGTAGAACGCCACCTCCTCGCGCGACACCGCGCGGATGCCCACTGAGACCAGGGAGACGGACGGGTGGTCGAGCACGCGGCGCATGGCCGAGGCATGCGAGCAGCGCTCGCCCTGGTAGCCGTCGCGCAGGTCGGCGTGGGCGTCGAGTTGCAGCACCACGAGATCGGGATGGCGCGCCAGGTGCGGCCTGATGGCGCCGATGGTGAGCGAATGCTCGCCGCCGAGCACCAGTGGGAACCGGCCGTCGGCGACCACCGTCTCGGCGAGCGCCGCCAGCTGATCGAGCGCGGCCGCGATCGGCCGCGCGATCCTGGGCTCGCGCAGGGCGGCGACGCCCCAGTCGAGGTAGGGCTCGCGCCCCAGCTCCTCGTCGTAGAGCTCGAGCTGGTGGCTGGCAGCCAGAATCGCCGCGGGACCGGCGGCCGTGCCGCCGCCGTAGCTCACCGAGGCCTCCAGGCCGAACGGGATGACGACGGCGCGCGCGGCACCCGGGTCACGGGCATCCGCACGCACCGGATCGAGGAAGCTCTGCTCCGCCGGCAGGTACTCGAGCGCGGGCCTCACGCCTGGACCTGCACGGCCTCCCGGCCTGCCTGCCGCGGGGCCTCCTCGGCGTGCGCCGGGTACATGGTCAGCATCGGCTCATCGAGCAGGATCGCCTCCTCGAAATCGCCGTAGCCGTTGAAGCGGCCGGCGAGCGCGCGCCCGTAGGCACCGGTGTTGCCGATCTCGATGTAGTCGCCTTCGCTCACCCCGGCGGGAAGCAGGAACGGCCCCTTCATGTGGTCGATGGTGTCGCAGGTCGGGCCCCAGAACGAGAACTCCACCAGCGGCTCGTCGTTGGCGGCGGGCCGCTGGCCGAGCAGACGGACCGGGAAGTTGAAGCCCATGTGCGTGGCATCGAACAGCGTGCCGTAGCTGCCGTCGTTGATGAAGAGCTCGTTGCCCCGCCGCGCATCGACGCGCACGACGAGCGACTCCGCCTCCGCCACCAGGGCACGGCCCGGCTCGCACATCAGCCGGCAGTGCTCGCCGACGGGCAGCCTCTCGACACCCTCGGCAATGGCCGCGACGAAGTCCGACAGCGGTGCCGGCGGCGCGTTCTCCTCGTACATGGACGGGAAGCCGCCGCCCACGTCGAGCCGGTCGAGCACGACGCCCGCCCTGCCGATCAGCTTGCCGACTTCGGCCAGCGCCGTGGTGTAGGCGTCGGGCGTCACCGTCTGCGAGCCGACGTGGAATGTGACGCCCAGCTGCTTGGCGGCCTGTCGTGCCTTGACGAGCAGCCGTGCGGCCTTGGCGCCGCCGACGCCGTATTTGCGCTCGAGCGGGATCTTGCTGTTGCGGGACGGCACGGCGATGCGCACCCACAAGGTGAGCTCGCGGCAGCCCCCGGTCTCATCGACGATCTTCCTGAGCTCGTCCTCGCTGTCGAGGGCAAAGCTGCGCACGCCGAACTCGGAGAACGCGCGTCGGATGGCCGTGCGCGACTTCACCGGGTGCATGAAGTGGAGCTCGGCGCCGGGGATGGTGGCCGCGTCCTCGATCTCGGGGATCGAGGCCACGTCGAACTTGCGGATGCCGGCGCCATACAGCGCCCCCAGCAGGAACACCGAGCTGTTGGCCTTGTAGGCGTAAGCGACGTCGCCGGGGAAGTGCCGGATGAACCACCGCGCGGCCCGGCCTGCGGCATGGGGGCGCAGACCGATGACGGGCCGGTCGGGTTTGACCGCGCCGACCAGAGCGCTCGCAGACGGGAATCTTTCCATCTCATGGGACCTCCACCAGTCGGGTTGGACCAGGGCGCTGCTCGATCCAGCAGAAGCCGCCGTTGAATTTTGCGGGAAATAGGGAATGCAGGGGAAGCTGTAAAGAGCTTTTCTTAGCCCGGAGTGAAAAAACCTCGCGCGCGAACGGCGAAGATCGCGAGCTTCAACGCACCGTCGACGGCACGATCTCCTGCAGCGTGCCGTTCTCCAGTCTCAACACGCGGTGCATGCTGCGCGCCAGCTCGAAGTTGTGCGTGGCGATCAGGGCGGCGACGCCGGTGTGGGTGATGAGGGACAGCAGCTCCTGGAACACGTGCGCCGCCGTCTGCGGATCGAGGTTGCCGGTGGGCTCGTCCGCCAGGAGGATGTTGGGCTCGTTGGCGAGGGCGCGCGCAATTGCCGTCCGCTGCTGCTCGCCGCCCGAGAGCTGAGCCGGGCGGTGGTCGGCGCGCAGCGCGAGCCCGAGGGCAGCCAGCAGCTCGCCGGCGCGCCGCTCCGCCTCCCGGCGGCCGAGCCCGCGAATCATCTGCGGCAGCGCTACGTTCTCGAGCGCGGAAAATTCCGGCAGCAGCTGGTGGAACTGGTAGACGAAGCCCATCTCCGCCCGGCGTACGCGGGTGCGCTCGCCGTCGCTCGCACGCGAGCAGTCGCGCCCGTTGACGATGACGCGGCCCGAGTCGGGCGTCTCGAGCAGCCCGGCGATGTGGAGCAGCGTCGACTTGCCGGCGCCGGAGGGCCCGACCAGCGCCACCGCCTGCCCCGGATAGAGGTCGGCGGAGGCGCCCCTCAGCACGGGGATCTCGCGGTCGCCCTGCCGGAAGGTGCGGGAGAGCGCCTGCAGCTGCAAAACCGGACGGGTGGTGGCGTCCTGCACTGGGCTGGCTCCTCGCTCGCTTCCTGCCTCACTCGTAGCGCAGTGCTTCGACCGGATCGAGGCGGGAGGCACGCCAGGAAGGATAGAGCGTCGCCAGCACCGAGAGCGCGAGGGCCATGATGACGATGACCGCCGTGGTATGCGCGTTGATGTCGGCCGGGAGCCGCGTGAGATAGTAGATCTCGGGGTTGAACAGGTTGGTGTTGGTGAGCCAGGCCACGAACTGGCGCACCTCGTCGATCTTCCAGCAGAACAGGATGCCGAGCGCCGCCCCGGCCAGCGTCCCCACCACGCCGATGCTGGCCCCGGTGATGAGGAAGACGCGCATGATGGCGCCCTTGGTCGCCCCCATGGTTCGCAGGATGCCGATCTCGCGGCCCTTGTCCTTCACCAGCATGATGAGGCCCGAGATGATGTTGAAGGCCGCTACCAGCACGATCACCGACAGGATGATGAACATCATGTTGCGCTCGACCTCGAGCACGGTGAAGAAGCTCTCGTTGCGCTGGCGCCAGTCGGCGAAGTGCAGCGAGGGGATCCCGGCCTGGCGCATGACGGCCACGTACTCGCTCACCCGTTCCGGGTCGTCGACCAGCACTTCCAGAACGTCGACGGCATTGCCCTTGTTGAAGTAGCGCTGCGCCTCGGCCAGCGGCATGAAGATCATGGTGCGGTCGTACTCGGACATGCCGAGCTCGAAGATCGCCGCCACCTTGTAGGGCTTGATGCGCGGCGCGGTGCCGAACGGCGTGGTGGCGCCCCTCGGCGCCACCAGCGTGACGCTGTCGCCGACGGTGACGCGCAGCAGGTTGGCGAGCCGGGTGCCGATGGCGATCCCCTCCTGCCGGTCGAACCCCTCGAGGCTGCCGAAGCGGACGTTGCCGGAGATGAGCGGCAGCGCCCTGAGCCCCTCCTCGCGGATACCGCGCACGAAGCCGGCGAGCGCCAGGTGCGGCGTGGAGGCCATGGCCTGCCCCTCGATCAGGGGTATCGCGTGCTTGACGCCGGGCAGCGCCGCCAGCCGGGCGGCCGTGGCGTCGTAGCCGTCGAAGTTCTCGCTGCCCAGCTTGTTGACGATGACGTGGCCGTTGAGGCCGAGGATCTTATTGAACAGCTCCTTGCGGAAGCCGTTCATGACCGCCATCACCGTGATCAGCGTAAAGACGCCGAGCAGGATGCCGAGGAACGAGAAGCCCGCCAGCACCGAGATGAAGCCTTCCTTGCGCCGCGCCCGCAGGTAGCGCAGCGCCAGCATCCACTCGAAGGCCGAGAACGGCTTGGTCGCTGCCGGCAACGCCGTGACTTGCGCCAATTGGCACCCCCTTGCCTTTATGCGCCCTGGCGTGACCGCCGCCCTCAGGCCAGCACGCGGCCGGCGCTCACGAGCTCCGTCAGGCGGTTCAGCGCCGCCTCGGGCGTCACCGTCACGCGTTCGCCCGACTTGCGCGTCTTGACCTCGACCTCGCCGCTCTTGATGCCCTTGGGGCCGACGATCAACTGGAACGGCACGCCGATGAGATCCATGGTTGCGAACTTGGCGCCTGCCCGTTCCTCCGTGTCGTCGAGCAGCACGGAGACGCCGGCGCGCTCCAGCTTCCCGTAGAGGTCGGAGCAGGCGCGGTCCGTCTCCCTGTCGCCCACCTTGAGGTTGACGAGCCCGACCTCGAACGGGGCAACCGGCACCGGCCAGACGATGCCGGCGGCATCGTGGCTCGCCTCGATGATGGCGCCGGCGAGCCTCGACACGCCGACCCCGTAGGACCCCATCTGCACTGCGATCATGGCCCCGTCCGGCCCCTGCACGCGGCAGCCCATGGGCTCCGAATACTTGGTGCCGAAGAAGAAAATGTGGCCGACCTCGATGCCCCGCGCGGTCACCCGCTTGTCAGGAGGCACCTCGGCCTCGAACCGGGCGGGATCGTGCTTCTCGTCGGTGGCGGCGTAGGCCTCGGTCCACTCCCGGATCACGGGTGTGAGGTCGCTGTCGAAGTCGATGTCGGCCGGGGGCGGCCGGCGGGCGACCAGATCGGCGTGGCAGAACACCCGGCTCTCGCCCGTGTCGGCCAGGATGATGAACTCGTGGCTGAGGTCGCCGCCGATGGGCCCGGTCTCGGCCGCCATCGGGATCGACTGCAGCCCCATGCGCGCAAAGGTGCGCAGGTAGGCCACGAACATCTTGTTGTAGGCGTGGCGCGCCGCCTCGGGCGACAGGTCGAACGAGTAGGCATCCTTCATGAGGAACTCGCGCCCGCGCATGACCCCGAAGCGCGGCCGGACCTCGTCGCGGAACTTCCACTGGATGTGGTAAAGGTTGCGCGGCAGGTCGCGGTAAGACTTGACGCCGTCGCGGAAAATCTGGGTCACCAGCTCCTCGTTGGTGGGCCCGTAGAGCATTTCGCGCTCGTGCCGGTCGTGAAAGCGCAGCATCTCCGGGCCATAGGCGTCGTAGCGCTTGCTCTCGCGCCAGATGTCGGCCGACTGGATGGTCGGCATCAGCATCTCGATGGCGCCCGAGCGGTCCTGCTCCTCACGCACGATCTGCTCGATCTTCTTGAGCACGCGGAAGCCCAGCGGCAACCAGGAATAGATGCCGGCGCTGGCCTGCCGCACCATGCCGCTGCGCAGCATCAGCTGGTGCGACACGATTTCCGCCTCCTTTGGCGTCTCGCGCAGGACAGGGAGGAAAAATCGGGAGAGGCGCATGGTGCCCGTGGCTAATTGTTAGGCAGGTGCGGACGCCTGAGCGTGGTCACGGACCGGCTCCTGCCCGGGCTCACCGCCCGTGCCGGCCTGTTCGCGCCTAATAGCCTGTTCCAGGTAAGGTGACAACGCTACTGAGGCTCGGCAAAGCCGTGGGCCGCCCGGGGTGCCGAGGATCGGCAGGGGCCGCATGGGAAACATCCCCCCACCCGCATTTTCTTCGTTTCGGGGGGTGACAGAAGGCCGCGGCTTGGCTACTGTGATGTCATAAAAAGGGTCATGAAGACCACGCGTTATGCAGGGGCCTCTCGAGCCCAAGTCTGGGGAAGGAATTCTTGCTTACGCGCCGGGAACGGGCGCGAGCGCAGTCAAGAGCAGAGCTGATCAGTCTGGGCAAGGTCGGTGCGGCCTTGCTCTTTTCATTTGTGGGCTCACCT
>DASRDL010000242.1:0-5844 GCA_035652635.1 Hyphomicrobiaceae bacterium
CGCGAGACCGGCAACCGTGTGCGTCGCCAGTTCGTCGACGAGCAGACCGGCGAGCCGGTGGAGGCGGAGAACCAGGTCAAGGGCTACGAGGTGGCCAAGGGCGAGTACATCGTGCTCGAGGACGACGAGCTGAAAGCCGTCCAGATCGAGAGCAACCATACCATCGACATCGAGCGCTTCGTGCCACGCGCGCAGGTGGACGAGCTCTATCTCGACACGCCCTATTACATGGCGCCCACCGACCGCGTCGGCGAGGAGGCGTTCGCCGTCATCCGCGACGCCATGGTTGCCGAGAAGAAGGTGGGTCTGGCGCGCGTCGTGCTGTTCCGGCGCGAGCGCGTGATGATGCTCGAGCCGCGCGACAAGGGTATCGTCGCCGTCAGCCTGCGCTACGCCAACGAGGTGCACGCGGCGTCCGGCTACTTCGACGAAATCCCCGATCTGGAGCTGCCCAAGGAGATGCTGGAGCTCGCCAAGCACATCATCGAGAAGATGTCGGGCAGGTTCGAGCCCGAGCAGTTCGAGGACCGCTACGAGAACGCCCTCATCGAGCTGATCCGCTCCAAGCAGAAGGGTATGCCGGTCAAGCCGCAGCCCACGCACCGGCAGACCAACGTCATCAACCTGATGGACGCTCTGCGCCGCAGCGTCGAAGGCGAGGGCAAGGCGGCGTCCAAGCCGACCGTCAAGAAGGCCGAGGCCAAGGAGCCCAAGGCTGCCGCCCGTAAAGGCAAGGCCCGCCTGAAGAAGGCGGGGTGACGGGCCCATGCCGTCGTCGGCGCTGCGCGACTACCACCGCAAGCGCAACTTCACGCGCACGGCGGAGCCGCGCGGCGCGCTGAAACGCAGGCCGGGCAATCTGTTCGTGGTGCACAAGCATGCGGCCCGCCGCCTGCACTACGACCTGCGCCTCGAGCTCGACGGCGTCTTGAAGAGCTGGGCGGTGACCAGGGGGCCCAGCCTGTCGCCCGACGACAAGCGGCTCGCCGTCATGGTGGAGGACCACCCGCTCGACTATGCCGAGTTCGAAGGCCGCATCCCGCAGGGCGAGTACGGCGCCGGCAGCGTCATCGTCTGGGACCGAGGCCGTTGGTCGACCGACGGCGATCCCCATCGCCAGCTGGCGAAGGGCCACCTCGAGTTCTCCCTGGCGGGCAGCAAGCTCAAGGGGCGCTGGCACCTCGTGCGCATGAAGGGCCGCGATGAAGGCGCAAAGCAGAACTGGCTGCTGATCAAGGCCGAGGACGAGTTCGCCCGCGCGGGCGACGGCTCCGGGCTTCTGGACGACAAGCCGCGCTCGGTGAAGACCGGCCGCACGGTGGAGGACGTGGCCAAGGCAGCGGTCAAGATCAAGCCGAAGGCGGATGCGGTCAGACCCCTTGCCACACCGGCTCGCGATGAAGCAACGCGCAATGCCGAGGAGCCTGACCCCACCCGGTCCGATCCGGCTCGCATCAAAGGCGCGCGCCGCGGCGCTCTTCCGGGCTTCATCGAGCCTCAGCTCGCCTCGCTGGCCGGCAAGCCTCCCGCCGGCGATGCCTGGGTGCACGAGATCAAGTTCGACGGCTATCGTCTGCTTGCCCGCGTCGACCGCGGCCGCGTCACGCTCAAGACGCGCAGCGGTCTCGATTGGACCGCCAAGTTCCCGACCCTCAAGAAGGCGCTGGAGGCGCTGCCCGTCGTCACCGCCTTCCTCGACGGCGAGGTGGTGGCGGACGGCGATACGGGCCTGCCCAGCTTCGCCACGCTGCAGGCCGACCTGAGCTCCGGACGCACCGACCGCTTCCGTTACTACCTGTTCGACCTGCTGCACCTCGACGGCTTCGATCTCACGCGCGCGCCCCTCATCGACCGTAAGGCGGCGCTGGCGCGCCTGCTCGCCGGCCGCGACGACGGGCCGCTGCGCTACAGCGAGCACTTCGCGGAGCGCGGCGACGTCGTGCTGCGCCATGCCTGCCGCCTGAGCCTCGAAGGCATCGTCTCCAAGCTCGCGCGCTCGGCCTATCGCAGCGGCCGGTCGAAGGCCTGGCTCAAGTCGAAATGCACCGACAGCGAGGAGTTCGTCGTCATCGGCTACGTGCCCTCCACCACCGCGCGGCGGGCGGTCGGCTCGCTGGTGCTGGGCTATCCGCGCAACGGCAAGCTGGCCTATGCCGGCAGGGTCGGCTCAGGATTCACGGTGGCCACGGCGGAGGATCTGTGGCGTCGGCTCGAAGCCATCCGCGTGGCCGCGCCTGCGCTGGAGATGGCGCCGCCGGCCGAGGTACGTCGCAACGTGCGCTGGACCAGGCCGTCGCTGGTGGCGGAGGTGGAGCTGCGCGGCTGGACCGCCGACGGCATCGTGCGCCACGCCGTCTTCAAGGGTCTGCGCCAGGACAAGGACCCGGCAGAGGTCGGGGCGGAGGAGCTCGCCATGAAGGCTTCAGGCAGGAAGCCCCCGAGCGGGAAGACGCCGGGCCCGGTCGACCTCCCGGTCGCCCTCACCCACCCCGACCGCGTGCTGTGGCCCGATGTGGGCGTGACCAAGCAGGGCCTGGCCGAGTTCTACGCCGAGATCTGGCCCTGGATCGCGCCCCATGTCGTCGATCGCCCGTTGGCGCTCGTGCGCTGCCCCGGCGGGGTGGCGGAGGGCTGCTTCTTCCAGAAGCATGCCTGGGCCGGCATCAGCGAGCATGTCGTGCGCAGCCGCGATCCCGAGGATGGCGAGGAGCTGCTGTCGATCCGCGATCTCAACGGGCTGCTGGCCCTGACGCAGGCTTCGGTGCTCGAGATTCACGCCTGGGGTGCCAGGCTCGACCGCATCGAGAAGCCCGACGGCATCACCTTCGACCTCGATCCGGCGCCGGAAGTCGCCTGGGCCGACCTGGCCGCGGCCGCCGTCGAGGTGCGCGACCGCCTGAAAGAGGTGGGCCTCGACAGTTTCGTCAAGACCACCGGCGGCAAGGGCCTGCACGTCTACGCTCCGCTGCGGCCCTCGGCCGGCTGGAAGGAGGTGAAGAGCTTCGCCCACGGCATCGCCGTGGCGATGGCCAAGGATAGCCCGCGGCGCTACCTGGCGACCGCGTCCAAGGCGGCGCGGCGGGGGCGCATCTTCGTCGACTATCTGCGCAACGGGCGTGGAGCGACGGCCGTCGTGGCTTATTCGCCGCGCGCGCGGGGCGGCGCCACCGTGTCCACGCCGCTGGCCTGGGACGAGCTCGGTCCCGAGATGCGGCCCGACCGGTTCACGGTGCTCAACCTCATCAACCGGCTCGAGCACATCGCTGACCCCTGGCAGGAGGTGCGCGCCCGCGCCCGCCGCCTGCCCGCCTGACGGCTCAGGTCCAGCTCCCCCCGCACTCCCGACCGGGAACCGCAACCGCCGCTTGGCGGTTGAACTGGTGTCTCAACCGGGGCCATAGCGCAAGGAGCAGGACGGCATGGCTGAGGATCGCCGGGGCGACGGCACAGCATTGCGCGGCTTTGCCGGCATGGAGCAGGAAAAGCAGCGTGAGATAGCCCGCAAGGGCGGTGCCAACGTTCCCCATGAGAAGCGCAGCTTCGCCCAGAACCGGGCGCTGGCGGCCGAGGCCGGCCGCAAGGGCGGTCGGGCGGTGAAGCCGCAACATCGAAGCTTTGCACAAAATCGTGAGCTGGCTGCGGCGGCCGGCCGCAAGGGCGGGCAGGCGTCGCAGAGCCGCCGTATCGCCAGCCACCGCGGGGAGCGGGGCGGGCCCGACGGCAACGCGCCGTCGCGCGCGCCGGGGGAATAGTGCCGCTGCACGCGGCGCAACGCTGCGCATCGCCCGCCCGTTGCGGCACGGGAGGTCCGCGAAGGCGCCCGCTGCGCCTCTACGCATCCTGCGAGTCGCGGTCCGACGGCGGTGCTGCCAGCGATGCCTTCAGCGCCCTGAGGTCGGCGGCAGAAGCCGTCGCGGCGGCGCCTTCGATGGCGCGGTAGCGGCCGACGACGTCGCGGCCGAGCTTGCTCAGCCGCGCGCCGCCGCCGCCCGAGCCGCCCGTCTGCTTCTCCACCAGCGGCGCCCGGAACATCTGGTTGATGTCATCGACCAGGAGCCAGGCGCGCCGGTAGGACATGCCCATCTCCTTGCCGGCGGCCGAGATCGAGCCGTGCTTGGAGATGAGCTCCATCAGCCTGATCTTGCCGGGCCCGAGCGAGCCCGGCGGCCCGAAGTCGACGCGAATGGTGAGGACGGGGCGCCGGCCGGCATCGCCGCCCGCCTGCGGCGACTCTGCCGCCTGCTTGCGACGGCGCCGTGTCGACTGAGGTATCATTCCGCACCGCCATGATCGCTGCCGCGGGCCGGCCTACCGGCATGGGCCGCCGACGATCATGCCACAAGTGCGCGCGACCGGCAGCGTGGTCGACGCCAATTGTGGCAGGGATGCTGCCGGCGCATCGGCCTAGAGGCGCTCGTCGCGCGGCCGCAGGCGCGCCAGCAGGCCGCGGCGGCCCTCCAGCGACATCTGCGGCAGGGCTTCCAGCAGCACCTCGACGGCGAGGTCGCCCATCTTCATGCGCTTGTCGCGCGCCTCGCGCACGGCCTTGCGCAGGGCATCGGCGTCGAGCTGCGGACGGGCGACCAGCTGGGCGGTGGCGGCGAGCGCGGCCTGATAGTCCGCCTGGCCGGCCGCAAACTCGGCCTGCCTCTGGCGGAACACGCGGCGCAGGATGTCGGCGTCGGCTGAGGGCAGGCGGCGGGCGAGCATCTCCATGAGCTGCGGCGGGCTGACGGCGGCCAGCGGCGCGCGCAGGCCCTCCAGCCAGCGCGTGGCGACGAACGCGCCGAGCAGCACGTTGAGGCAGAGCGAGGCCAGGAGCAGGCCGCCCAGCGCACGCCGACGAGATAGGGTGAAGCCCATCATTGCAACGCCCAGCCTGCGGCCATGGAGCCGCTGTCGAAGATCATGCCGAGCACGATCTGGCCGTCGTCAACCGAGGGCAGCGACATGGCCAGGGAAATGCCGATCAGCCCCGAGCAGACGATGCTGGCCGCGGGCACGAACCAGCTCGACGGCACCCGGCGCCAATGCCCAGCCTCGCCGCGCTCACCGTCGGAGGCCAGCCGCAAGGCGACGGCGAGAGCGGCGCGCTCGGCGCGCTCGCGCGACACCGCGGGGCGAGCTGCCATCAGGGCATCCAGCCGCGCCGCCTCGGCGAGCACAGGGGCGGCGGCGGGCGTGGATGCAAGCCTGCGCGCCGAGGCCCGAGATTCGGGCGGCCAGCGCCCGATGTCGGCACCCCAGGTCTCGGCGAGCCTGCGGAACTCCTCGAGCGTCATCGGCACCTCCCGTTCGTCACGTTCGTCTTCTCCACTTGGGCCTTCAAGGCGCTGCGGGCGCGCGTGAGCAGCGACTCGAAGGCCTTCTCGGACATGCCCATCGCTTTTGCCGCCTCTCTGCCGCTCAGGCCCTCCATGTGGAAGAGGGCGATCGCCGCACGCTGACGCTCGGGCAGCGCCGCCATGGCCCGGGTGAGGGAGCGGTGCTGCTCGGCGGCGATGAGCTCCTCGGCCGGCCCCGGGTCGCCCGAAGGCACCTCGAGGGCTTCGTCGACGGGCCCATGCCTGGGCCGGCGCCTGGCGTCGATCGCCAGGTTGACGACGATGCGATAGAGCCACGTCGTGAAGCGACCGGTCTCCGGGTTGAACGAGCCCGCCCGGCTCCACACGCGCAAGAACGCCTCCTGGGCGATGTCGTCGGCCTCGGCATTGCCGGCCACGCGGATGGCGAGGCCGATCGCACGCCCCATGTGCCTGTCCATGAGGACACGCAAGGCCCGCTGGTTGCGGGCCGCGACCAGCGCCATGAGCGCCTCATCGGTTTCGCTCCCAGCCATCAGCT
>DASRDL010000243.1:0-2646 GCA_035652635.1 Hyphomicrobiaceae bacterium
ACGATGGTTTCCGCCTTGCGGAAGCCGTGGCCCTCGCCGGCGAACTCGTGATAGGCGACATCGATGCCACGGCTTTTCAGCCGCGTCACGATCATGCGCGACTGCTCGGGCGGCACCACCTTGTCGTCGAGGCCCTGGAACAGGATCACCGGCGCCTTGATGCCGTCGATCAGGTTGATGGGCGAGCGGCGCGCGAATGCCTGCTTGAAGCGGCCGGGCGTGGTTCCCATCAGGCGGTGCAGATAGCCCGACTCGAACTTGTGCGTGTGCGCCAGCAGCAGCTCCAGATCGGACACGCCGTAATGGCAGCTGCCCGCCGCGAAGGCATCCGTGGTGGCGAGCGCCATCAGCGTGGTGTAGCCGCCGGCGCTGCCGCCGGCGATGGCGATGCGGCCCGGATCGGCGAGGCCGGCCTTGCCCAGGTACCGCGCTGCGGCGGCGCAGTCGGCCACGTCGGCGATGCCCCACTGCCCGTCGAGCCGCTCCCGATAGGCACGGCCGTAGCCGGTGCTGCCGGAGTAGTTGACGTCGAGCACGGCGAAGCCGCGGCTGGTGAAGAACTGGAGGCGCACCTTGAGACCGGCATCGGTCATCGACGTGGGCCCGCCGTGCGCCAGCACCAGCGCGGGCGGCAGGGCGCCGGCCGGACCGCGGCAGCCCACGTTCCGCGGCGCATAGTAGAAGCCGTGCACGCGCTGGCCGTCGGGACGCCTGAGCTGCAGTGCCTTCCCGGTGCTGATCGCGCCTGCGGGGATACCATCCGGCGGCGACGGGGTGAGCTGGCGGCCGCGGCCAGCCCCGAGCTGCAGGATGGCCGGAGCGGCGAGCGGCCGGCCCACCAGCGCCGCAAAACCGCGCCCGAGCGGGACGGGATCGTCGAGGCGAGCCACCGCCGGACCGAGCTCCCGGTGCGTTGCAACCCTGCCGCGCTCCAGGCTGTCGACCACAAGGCATGGCCGGCCCTGCCTGACATAGGCGGCCGCGAACCGGCCGTCCGGGTGGAGCGCGAAGCAGCGTGCACCAAGGGTCCATTGCGGGCGCCACAGCTCGGCGCCGGCGAGGCGATGGACGCGCCCGATCTTGTCGCCCGCCAAGCGATAGAGAGCGCCCCAGCCACCGCGGTCCCAGGCGAAGTAGAGGTGACCGTCCGCGCCCCACTCCGGCTGGAGCACGGCGCTGCCGTCGCCGCCGGCGATGCGGCGAGGGCGACCGGGCGTGCCGTCGGCTGCAACGCTCGCGACATAGAGCGCAGCGCCGTCCCAGGGCATGTCGGGCAGGTCCCAGGCGAGGAAGGCGAGACGGCTGCCGTCCGGCGACAGCCGGGGGCTCGCGTAGAAGTCGCGGCCCATCGCCAGCCCGGAGACGGCGCCGGTCTCGCCGGAGAGCGCGACGGCGGCGAGCAGGTTGCGCGGCAGCGCCGGCCGGGCACGCGCCGCCTCGGCGTGCACCTCCGCCACGGCGATCAGCCGGCTGCGCGGCGCATCGAGCGCCAGGTCGGCAAAGCGCGTGCCGGGCGCATCGGTGATGCGTTGCGGCGCCCCGCCCGGGGAGAGACGATAGATCTGCTGATCCTTGTCGTTGATGAAGAAGACGGCCTCGCCGGTCGCCAGGAACTCTCCGCCGCCGTACTCGTGCACGCGCGAGCGCGCCGAGAAGGGGGTCGGCAGCAGCTCCTCCACCACGCCGCGGCAGGCTCTCAGAATGACCTGCCGCCCGCCCTCTTCAGGCCGCGTCTCGCTCCAGTAGAGGGTGTCGCCGACGGCCTGGACCGAGCCGAAGCGCCGGCTGGCAGCGGCCGCGATCTGCGGCGTGATGCGCGACGGCCAGGTGCCGTAGGGGAGTGTCGTCTTCGCGGGCATGTCGGCTTGCGATGGTGATTCGATTTCGGCGCATCCAGCTAGGCTTGTTGCGTCATCAGGTTGGCATCGCGCGCCAGCAGCCAGCGCCCGTCCGGCCCCTTGCGCAGGAGGGTGAGCGTGTAGCCCGCGCGGCGCACCGGCGTGCCCGCGGCCGGGGTCATCGTCACCGTGATGTAGTTGCGCACGTAGGCCCAGTTGCCGAGCACCTCCAGCTCGCGGATCTCGCTCGTGCCTTCCATGCGAACGTCCTTCATCGCCCGGGCACCGGCAGCGAATGCCGCCTTCCCGAACGGCTCGCGGCCGGGCACCATGAATACGGCATCGTCGGCCATGAGTTGCAGCACAGTCTCGAGGTCGCCGGCCCGGCTCGCCTGCATCCAGGTTGCGACCAGATCGCGAATGGCACGCTCGTCGTCGGACATCGGGTTACCCTCTGCGGCTCGTTGGCGTGGAGGCCGGCTCGCCCTCGACGCGCAAGATCGACGCCTCGCTCGAGCTCACCGGCTATTTCAGTCTGGAAAGCGTGCACCACTCCCTGATCGTCGACTCCGACGGCCCGCCCGTCGTCCACCACGGCCGCCAGGCCGACGGCACGATCCTCACCAGCATCGTCCACGACGGCCCCTGAAGCTCGACCCGTGGGGCAGCGTCGCTCACTTCTTCTTGCGTCTTGGCCGGGAGCGCGTGCTGTCCGTGAATTTACCGCTCGCCGCGTTCCGCCCAGCAAGGAGCTTGCCGGCCCGGATATCGGCAGCCCCGCGCTGCGCGTCGCGCGCCGCTCTGTCCA
>DASRDL010000244.1:0-3096 GCA_035652635.1 Hyphomicrobiaceae bacterium
CCAGAAGTCCTTGTACAATCTGCTGCAATCCATCTTGGTCTGCGCCGCGGCGGCTCCGGCCAGCACGCCGAGCGCGACAAAGCCGATGAGAGTGGACCTGAGCATTCAATCCTCCATTTGACTCGACGCCAGGCTTGGGTCTGACCCCCCGGCGAAGCCTAGGATGCTGCGCGGGCGCCCAAGTTACAAGGGCAGGCTTGGGCAAGTTGGTTACGCGCGTCAGGGGCGCCGCTGCAACACGAGCGTCACGGACGAAACTCAAGCCGTTGTCTGACAATGGCAAAAGCCACGGATGGTTGCCCGCGGCGCGGTGTGGCCGGCAAGCGCCACGTGTTGCGCCTGCCACCCGGCGCTCATGCCTTGCGGGCTTCGGCCAGAAGGCCGACGCCTTCCTCCTCGGTCAGGATGCGCGAGCACGGCCGCCCGAACTTGGAGCCCGTGAGCAGCCGGTTCATGTCGGCCTCGTCGCGGTGTGTGAGATGCCAGTCGAGCACGTGGTCCATCAGGCCCCTGGTCGGATTGCGCGGATGGAAGCTGCCGAGGATGACACGGCCGCCGGGGCGCAGCCGGTCGTGAATCCAGTCGATCAGCGCCGTCGCCGGCTCGTCGCTGAAATAGTCGATGAGACTCATGCTGTAGATCAGGTCCTGCTGCGGCAGGTGCAGCTCTTGCCGGCCCGTCGCCAGATAGATCAGGTTGCCGTGGAAGGTGTGGACCCTGCCTGCGAGCCCGAGCCGGCGGCAGCGCGCTTCCACGTGAGCCAGCGCCTCGCGATCGATGTCGACGCAGCTGAGCTGCAGACGGCTGCTGTCAGGCGCCTTCTCCAGCACGTCGAACACCTCGCGTGCCGGCCCGCAGGCGAGACTGGCGACGTGGAACTCCTTGGCGGCGGCGCCGTAGGCGGAGAGGATCTCGGCGGCGAGCAGGTGCCGGCGGTTGCGAATGGCCTTGATGGCGGCGAGGTTGAGGACAGAGGCGTCGATCACGGGCCCGAGCGGGCCTGTGCCCGCGGGCGCGCCATCGTAGATCATCTCGATCGTCTGGTAGTCGGCGGCATAGCCGCGGGGCTTGGCATAGAGCCTGTCGCCGATGCGGGACCGCCTCACGATCGGCAGCAGCTCCGCCTGCAGAGCGTCGGAGAGCCCCGTCACCAGCTTGACGCCCTGCGGGCCGATGGCGCGCTCGAGCCGGGCGAAGGTCGCGCCGATCCGGGCAGCATCGGCCTCGGATACCTTGCCGTCGCCGGCCCGCCATTCGGCCTCGGCGGCCAGCGCCTCGAGCTCGCCGATGCCGGCGAGGACTCCGCCCTCGTCGGGGGCGTCGGCGGTCGCCGCGCGCTGACCGGCTGCCCATTCCGACCGGCGCACCTGCGCCGTGGTGCGGCGCAGCCTTCCCGCCGTCATGGTGGCGACGCCGCGCAGCAGGCGCGCGGCGAAGGCTGGATCCTCGCCCAGCTTGCGGTCGAGCAGGGCGGTGGGGAGCGCGATCACCGAGCTCGTCTCGATGGCGCGCACGCTGGCCGACACGGGCTCCCGGTCGAGCCACGAAATCTCGCCGACCACCTCGCCGGGGCCCAGCTGGCCGACCTTGATCGGCCCCGTATGGTCGCTGAACACGTAGACCTCGAACAGGCCGTCGGCGATGAAGAAGATGCTGTCGGAGGGATCGTCCTCGCGCACCAGCAGGCTGCCGGCCTCGATGGTCTTGAGCTCGGCGCTGGCGAGGATCCAATGGGCGTCCTCGGGCTTGAGCTGCTCGAAGATGTCCAGGGCGACGTAGCTCATAGGCGATCTCCTGCGCCCTTGCGGGCATGGGGCGCGCGCGGTGGCGTGGCGAGAACCCTAACAGCTCGGCATGACGGTCGCCAGGAAGACCCGGGAAGGGTGCCGCGCCGCGTCGCACCGGGGCGCCGGCTCGGCGGCGGGAGCGACGATTCGCCGACCGCGCATGATTGCCGCCCGAGGCCTGATCTGCCAAGAGTTGCGTGTACGAATGGGACGGACAGGCCGGCCATGTCGAAGTCGAGGCTGATCGCATTGGCACTTGGAGACATCGTGCTGGCCGGCGCTGCCTCGCTGACCGGCCGCTCGGCGTGAGGCGCCGGCTCGAGCAGGTGCTGCAGGATCCGCTTTTCCTGCTGTGGCTCCTCATCGCCGGGCAGATCACCGCCTGGACGGCAGCCCCCCTCGTGGTCCACACCGCGCCGCCGCTCGACGTGGTGGAAGGCTACATGTGGGGCCGCGAGTGGGTGATCGCCACCTACAAGCACCCCGCGCTGCCCAGCTGGGTGCTGGAGGCGAGCCGTCTTCTCACCGGCGCCGTCGGCTGGCCGGCCTACGTCGTCTCCCAGCTGTTCGTGTCGCTCACGTTCGTCTTCGTGTTCCTGCTCGGGCGCGAGATGATGGACGCCGAGCGCGCGGCCGCCGGCGCGCTGCTTCTCACCGGTGTCGGCTACTTCATGTGGCCGACGGTGGAGTTCAACCACGACATCGCCGAGGTGACGCTCTGGACGGCGACCGCGTGGGCGTTCTGGCTCGCCGTGGAGCGCAACGGCATCTTCCGGTGGATGCTGGCCGGCGCCCTGGCCGCGGCCTCGTTCTACGCCAAGCTCACGGCAGCACTCCTCGCCCTGGCGATGGCCGCCTGGCTCCTGTGGGACGGGCGCGCGCGCCGCTCATTGACGACGCCGGGGCCGTGGGTCGGACTTGCCGTGTTCGTTGCCGTCGTGTGGCCACTCGCGGCATGGCTGGTAGCGCACGACTTCCTGCCGCTGCACTATGCCGTCGGGCGCCTGGAGGGGCCCAGCGGCGATCACATCTTGGGATTCTCCCTCAAGACTTTGCTCAATTTCGGCGTCATGCTGGGAATGCTGGCGATCGCCGGCCTGCTCGGCCCGCGCCGCAGCCAACCGTCGGCGAACGCGTCAGAGGGCGGCGCCGGCCGCCCTCCCGTCGCCGCGCGCGCCATCCGCTTTCTGCTTCTGGTGATCGCGGGGCCGTTGGCACTGACGCTCGTTGGCGCGCTCACGAGCGGGGCGAGCCTCAAGCCGCGCTGGGCCGGCGCCACCCTGACGCTGGCCGGCGTGCTGGCCGTCGC
>DASRDL010000245.1:0-5684 GCA_035652635.1 Hyphomicrobiaceae bacterium
TGCCCAAGTGACGCGGCGTGTCGTAGCCGATGAACACGCCCACCACCAGGTCGGGCGTGTAGCCGATGAACCAGGCATCCTTCTCGTCGTTGGTGGTGCCGGTCTTGCCGGCGATCGGCACGTTGGGGAGTATCTTGGAGACGATGGTGGCGGTGCCGCGCTGCACCACGCCTTCCATCATCGACGTCATCTGGTAGGCCGAGTGCGGATCGATGACCTGCTTGCGGTCGTCGACGAGCTCGGGCTCGGGCTGGTTCTGCCAGGATTGGGCCTTGCAGCCGCGGCACTCGCGCTTGTCGTGGCGCCAGATGGTGTGACCCCAGCGGTCCTGGATGCGGTCGATCAGGGTCGGCTGCACCTGCTTGCCGCCGTTGTCGAGCACGGCGTAGGCGGCGCACATGCGCAGCAAGGTGGTCTCGCCGGCGCCCAGCGACATGGCGAGCACCGGCAGCAGGTCGTCGTAGGCGCCGAAGCGCTTGGCGTACTCCACGATCAGCGGCATGCCCATATCCTGGGCGAGCCGCACCGTCATCTGGTTGCGCGACTTCTCGATGCCGAGCCGCAGCGTCGAGGGTCCCAGCGCCGAGGCGCCGTCGTAGTTCTTGGGCTGCCACACCTCCTTGCCCGGCCCCTGGTCGATCTCGATCGGCGCGTCGAGCACGATGGAGGTGGGCTTGTAGCCGTTGTCGAGCGCCGCCGTGTAGACCAGCGGCTTGAAAGCGGAGCCCGGCTGGCGCTTGGCCTGCAGGGCGCGGTCGAACTGGCTGGCGGCGAACGAGAAGCCGCCGACCACGGCGTGCACGCGGCCGGTGTGCGGGTCCATGGCGATGAGCCCGCCGCCGACCTCGGGGATCTGCATGAGGGACCAGGTGCCGGTGGGCTTGGCTGGGTCCTTCGGGGCCACCCAGATGACATCGCCGGGGCTCAGCACGTCCGTCACCGCCCGCGGCGCGCCACGCGCCGTGCGCGCCCACTTCACCTCCTCATAGGGGATCTCGACCGCCTCGCGATCCTGCACGAGATGCCCGTCGCTCTGGCGCGCCGGCCGCAGGCCGACAACGGCCTTCGCCTTCTGCGCCTCGAGCACGACGCCGAGCCGCCACGGCGCCAGGTCGCCGGGCACGTCGATGCCGGTCAGCGCCGCACCCCAGTCGCCGCCGATGTCGATTTTCTGCACCGGCCCGCGCCAGCCCTTCTCGCGGTCGAAGGCGACGAGGCCGTCGATCAGGGCCTTGCGGGCCATGCGCTGCAGCTTGGGGTCGAGCGTGGTGCGCACCGACAGGCCGCCGTTGATGCGCCCGTCGCCGGTGGCCGCGCGCTCGGCGTGGCCGTAGAGGCCGTCCTCGCCGAAATTGTTGACGAGGGTGCGCCGCACGTCCTCGGCGAAGTAGTCGGCGGCGTAGATCTGCGTGCCGAGCGGACGGATGTTGACCTTGAGGGGCTTGGCCTTGGCGATCTTGGCCTCCTCGGCAGTCACGGCCCCGGTCTCGACCATCTGGTCGATGATCCAGTTGCGCCGGATGGTGGCCTCGCGCGTCTTGCGGAAGGGATGATAGTTGTTGGGTGCCTTGGGCAGGGCCGCGAGGTAGGCGGCCTCCTCGATGTCGAGCTCGCTCAGCTCCTTGCTGAAGTAGTTGAGCGCCGCCGCGGCCACGCCGTAGGAGCCCATGCCGAGGTAGATCTCGTTGAGGTAGAGCTCGAGGATCTTCTCCTTGGAGTAGGCGCGCTCGATGCGGATGGCGAGGATCGCCTCCTTCAGCTTGCGCTCCAGCGTGCGGTCGCTGGTCAACAGGAAATTCTTGGCCACCTGCTGGGTGATGGTGGAGGCGCCCTCCGTGCGGCGGTCGGAGCGCTGGATCAGGTTGGTGATGAACTTGTAGGCGGCGCGGCCGATGCCGGTGAAATCGAGCCCGCCGTGCTCGTAAAAGCGCTTGTCCTCGGCCGACAGGAAGGCTGCCACCACCCGCCTCGGAATGACGTTGATCGGCACGAAGATGCGCCGCTCGCGCGCATACTCGGCCATCAGGCTGCCGTCGTGCGCGTGGATGCGCGTCATCACCGGCGGCTCGTACTTGGCGAGGCTCTCGTAGTCGGGCAGATCGCGCGACACCTTCCAGACGATGAAGCCGGCGGCGCCCGCAGCCACCAGGAAGACGAGCACGGCCGAGGCGAAGCCGAAGCCCAGCAGTCCCAACAGCCAACTGCGCCGCCGCCGTCGCCTGGGCGCGGGGGGCGGGGGCAGAATCGGCGTCGGCCTCATTGCCATGCAGTGCTAGTCCGCTTCTGTCGCGTGCGATGGGCCATGGCCTCACATCCGGGCCGACGCGGTCCGTCCCGGTGCGCCGCACCATAGCATGGAATGTGGCAGCACGACGCCGGATTCCACTCCCGACATGGTGAACGAACCTGTGAACTTCTTCGGCCCCGACACCGTTCCGTCACAGCTGGCGGGCGACCTGCTTGGCGAAATACTCGTCGACCGCGGCGGCGATGGAGGTGGCAACCTGCCGCTGCCAGTCGGCCGAAGCCAGGAGACGCGCGTCCTGCGCGTTGCTCATGTAGCCGAGCTCGATCAGCACCGACGGACATTGCGGCTGCTTGAGCACCTTGAAGGCGGCCGAGCGGGCCGGATCGCGCGACAGCGCGATCCGCCGCTTCAGGTGCGTGAGCAGCCGGCCCCGGAAGTCGGCCGAGAAATTGGCCGTCTCGCGCCGCATGAGATCGATGAGGATGCTCTTGACCTGGTCGGTCTCCTCCTCCGGGCCGGATTCGGCGCCGGCCAGCACGTCCGCTCGGTTCTCCTTGTCGGCAAGCAGCTGCGCCTCGCGGCTCGAGGCCTTCTCCGACAGCGTGTAGGCGGTGGCCCCGCGGACGTTCTGGGCGAACTCCTGGGCGCCGACGGCATCGGCGTGGATGGAGATGAAGAGGCTCGCTGCCAGCTTGCGCGAGATCTCGAGACGCTTGTCGAGGGAGACGAACACATCCGACGAGCGCGTCATCTGCACGTCGTAGCGGCCCTTCGCCGCGAGAATGGAGCGCAGGTGCCTGGCCACGGCCAGGACCACGTCCTTCTCCAGAACGTCGCCGCTGGCGGCCCCGGGATCGACGCCGCCGTGGCCGGCGTCGATCAGCACCACCGGGCGGGTCGCGGCCTTGCGGCGCGCACCGGCCCCTTCGTCGGGCTCGGGCCGCCGCAGTTCCTTGGCCGCCGGCGGGGCGGGCGGCGGCAGGGCGGCGAGGAAGCTCGCACGATCCGTCGGAACGAGCTCGATGTTGAGCCTGGCGACGAGCGAGCCCGGCCGGCCCACCATGGCCGCATTCTCGACCCGCACGGGCCCCTTGGCGTCGATGACGATGCGCGACTTGCCCGGCGCGAACAGGCCGTAGCGATAGGCCTGAATGAGGCCGCGCCCCTGCTGACCGGCGCCCTTGGGCAGGCGGAAGGTCACATCGGGAACGTCGAGGATGATGCGATAGGGATCGGCGAGCAGGAAGTGCTGGTAGGGAACCCTGCCGGTCAGCAGAAGCGAGAAGCGGGTGCGCGTCTCGTCGCCGCTGAGCTCCGCAAGGGTCGCTATCACCGGGCGGTCGTTGACGTCGGTGGACCACGCGCTGGGTCTCGGCTCGCCCTTGGCGCCCGCGTTGTCTTTGGCCGGTTCGCCCTGCACCTTGGGCGCAGAAGGCAGGGTTTTCCTGATCTCGGTCTGCGCCTGGCCGGCCCCCGGCATCAGGGCCCCCGCCACGCCCGTCAGCGCGGCGAGACAGCCCAGCCAGCGCCGGCCTGCCTTACCCATCCTACCCCCTAGCGGCCTGCGGCCCCTCCGGCCCGCCTCCCGTCATATTCATCTCTTGTTTGCCGAATCGATGGTTAGATCAAGGGGCGCAAGTCAGTAGGGCCTCCAACAAAACTTTCTTGCCACAGAGGGGATCCGGGCCTAGAAGAATCCATCGCTTACCGCCGTATCCGTCCTCAGGCGGCGCTCCTCGGGGCGTTCGGATGGGCCCAGCGCAAAGACCCCGGGCAGTGGGCTTGCAGGTTGGGCCGCACGCAAAGCGCAAGGGCCCGCTCGGCACCGATGCGGCGGTTGGTTTCGCTAGACTTCGCTAGACGAAGCGCAATCACCCACCTCGCGGCCCAACCCGCCGCAAAGCAGGGTGAAGACGAAGATTTGCTCGTTCTCGAGGCGCGGCTTGCCAATCGGCGCCCAGCCCACGACGAAGAGGAGAGTACTGTGAGCGGCACGCGGACGCCGCCAAGAGGTCCGCAAGGTTTGCCCGCACACCGGGCATGAGACGAGGAGCCGACACGGGCGATGCCCTCCGGCCTCCCGCGCAAAGTGGATCATGACGGCAAGTTTTTGGATTTACAGGGAAAAATGTGACCGACCAGGGGCTGCCCAGCAGTCCTGCAGCGCAGCTGCAGCGGTCGCCGCATCGCCACCCCGCCACCCCGAGGTCAACGGGTGCGCTCACCGTCACCGTCAGGGTCCGACCCCAGCAACCAGCATCGGCGCGATAGCAAGGAACGCGGCCCCAGCGGGACGCGCTCACGGCCGGCCTGCCGGCCGCCTTGGCGCCAGGGACCCCATCACATGGACAAGACGCACAGAGACAAAGGCAACAGAATGCTCATCGACGCCACGCACCCGGAAGAGACCCGGGTGGTGGTGCTCCGCAACGGCCGCGTAGAGGAGTTCGACTACGAGTCGGCCGCTCGCAAACCCCTTCGCGGCAACATTTATCTGGCGAAGGTGACGCGCGTCGAGCCGTCGCTGCAGGCGGCCTTCGTGGACTACGGCGGCAACCGCCACGGCTTCCTGGCCTTCAGCGAAATCCATCCCGACTATTATCAGATCCCGGTCGCCGACCGTCAGGCTCTGCTGGCCGAGGAAGCAGAGGCCGAGGCCGAGGCCGAGGCCGAAGCCGACGCGCGCGCCGAGGCCGCCCAATCCGAACGCGAGGAGGGAGGGCGCCGCGCCGGCCGCCGGCGCGACGAGTTGGATGAGCAAGCAGCCGAGCCGCCGTCGGAACGGCTCTCGGAGGCCGCCGAGGAGCCCGAGACCCAGCCAGCGGTTGCGGCCGAGGCGGCGCGGACCGACGAAGCCGTCCACGAGCCGGCGCCAGTCCCCGTAGCGACAGAGGAGCCGGCCCCCAGCGCCTCAGCAGAGCCTTCCGAGCCGTCGCAGGGCCCCCCCGGCAACGGCGAGGCCGCGGCCGAGGCAATGGCCGAGGCGGTGCCCGCCAACGGTCACGTCGAGGAGATCGTCGGCGATGCCGCGGAGGCACCCGAGACGGTTGCCAGCGTGGAGCAGGTGGGCTCCGAGGATGCCCTGGAGGAGGTGCCCGAGCGCCCGCGCCGGCGCCTGCGCTCCTACAAGATCCAGGAGGTGATCAAGCGCCGCCAGATCATCCTCGTGCAGGTCGTCAAGGAGGAGCGCGGCAGCAAAGGGGCGGCGCTCACCACCTACCTGTCGCTCGCCGGCCGCTACACGGTGCTGATGCCCAACACCGGCCGGGGCGGCGGCATCTCCCGCAAGATTACCCAGCCGCAGGACCGCAAGCGCCTCAAGGCCATCGCCCACGAGCTTGAGGTGCCGGAGGGCATGGGGCTCATCATCCGCACCGCCGGTGCGGCCCGCACCAAGCAGGAGATCAAACGCGATTTCGAGTACCTGCTGCGCCTG
>DASRDL010000246.1:0-2769 GCA_035652635.1 Hyphomicrobiaceae bacterium
TTCAAGGCGGCCTACGTCTCGGCCAAGCACGGCCTCGCCGGCTTCACCAAGACGGTGGCGCTCGAACTTGCCGAGCACGGCGTCACCTGCAATGCCATCTCGCCGGGGTTCGTGTGGACGCCGCTGGTGGAGAAGCAGATCCCGGACCTCGCCAAGTCGGAGAACATCTCCATCGATCAGGCCAAGCGGCAGGTGCTGTCGCGGCAGCCGACCAACCAGTTCGTGACGGTGGAGCAGGTGGCGGCGCTGGCGGCCTTCCTGGCGAGCGAAGCGGCGGCCTCCATTACCGGGGCCAACTACTCGATCGACGGCGGCTGGACGGCGCAGTAGCCGCGGTCGGCTCGATCCCCGGACGGCGCCGGTCCGTCAATTCGACGGCGGTTTGCGCGCTGTCTCGATCGAAGAGGTCGACTGCGAGCCACCGCCGCGCAGCCACGCGGCCGTTATGAAGGCAGCCGCGGCAATGGTCAGCAATACAGCGAGGGCAACTTCCCGCGCCCACCGGCGCATCCGGCGCCGACGCGAGTATCCGCCCGCAATCGAACGTTTCTCCATTGCGGAATAGAGCGCGCCGCAATAGAGCAATTCCAGAGCGCCAAAAGCCGCGCGACAGATCGGCACATAGAATGACCGCTACGTGCAGATCCGGCGGGACAATCGCTCACGCACGCTCGGGCCGATCCGGCGCCAGCGGCATGCCGGCACCGAACGGGCTCACAGCCCTCGCATGATGCAGCCGAGCAGGAGCACGAGATACGCTGCCCACATCGCATAGAACTGCGTGGTGTCCCCGGTGAGGTAGGGGACGGTGGCGCCGAAGAAGCGCGAGAACAGAACCGCGAGCGCCACGATGATGGAAAGGGTGAAGACCAGGATGCCTGGTGCTTTCAAGGCCATGCGCATCGTCTCCCTGATGTCGGCCCCTGGGACGGAGACCGGCGGCGACTCAACGCATCACGAACCGGCGCGGCTTATAGCAGCCGGCGTCGGCGATGCCAGCCTGGGCGGTGCCCGCTTGTGGGTAAGTCGGCGTGCCTCCCCGCCGCCATCGCGCGGGGCTACTTGCAGCGGGTGAAGAGGGAGAGCATGCAGTCCCAGGTCTTCTTGGTGGCCTCCTTCATGCTGTCGCCCGCCTTCTTGACCTGCTCGGCCGCCTGCTCGTTGGCCTGCTTGGCAAGGTCCACCACTGTCTTCGGCGGGGCAGCCGGAGCCGGCGGCGCGGCGTCCGCGGGCGTGCTGCCCGGAGGCGGAGGAGGTGCGGCCGGCGGCGACGGCTCGCGCTGGGCGCTGCCCTCCTGCCGCTGGCCGGCGCCGACAGGGGCCCAGGGAACGCGCTTCACCGCGGCGTCGCACTCGAAGACCGTCCCTCGCTTGACCGAGCAAGTGGCGTGCCCGCCCTGCTTGGCCATGGTGGTGACGCACAGCATCTGCAGGGACTGGCCGCCGCGCGGCTGTGCACCCTCGATGACGCAGCGATAGAGGCCGTAGGGCTCGCTACAGACGACGCAGTATTCCTGGGCGAGGGCAGCGCGACCCGGCAGCGCGGCCGCGGCGGCGAGCGCAAGTCCGGTGGTGCAGCCGATGCGCCCCATGACGGCTTCCACTCTCACTCTCGAGCTTGTTGCCTAGGGCCGGCTTGCGCCAGGATTGCGGCATTTCCTGGATGCCGAGCTCAGGCTACGGCGTACCGTTGCGGCCGTGCGCACGGTAGGCCGGCCGCTCCGTGAGCCGGTCGTAGTAGGCCGCCACCGCCGGGAGCTTGGGCTTGGCAAAGTCGATGGCGAACCAGCGGTTGACGACGAGGCCTACGGGAATGTCGCCGACCGTGAAGCTCTTGCCCATCAGGAAGGGGCCGCCGGCGGCGAGATGCTTGTCGAGCACGTCCATGTGCCGTGCCCATTCCTTGGCGCCGGCCTCCACCTTGTCGGCAAAGGCAGGGTTCTTGACGACGAGGCCGTGGAACACGGGCCGCATGCCCTCGGCGAGGCCGGTGGAGGCCCAGTCCATGAAGGATTCCGTCGTCGCCCGGGCGCGCAAGTCCTTGGGGTAGAGGTCGCTGCGGCCGTACTTGTCGGCGAGGTAGCGCACGATCGTGTTGCTCTCGCGCAGCCTGAAGTCGCCGTCGTCGATGACGGGCACGACGCCCACAGGGTTGATGGCGCGGAAGGCGGGATCGTCCGTCGGCCTGAAGCCGCGCCCCCAGTCCTCGCGCTCGTACTCGAGGCCGAGCTCGCCCAGGATCCACAGCACCTTGCGGACGTTGATGGAGTTGGCGCGTCCGTAGACTTTGAGCATGTGGTTCCTCCGGGGTGAGGTGGTGAGTAGCGAGATGAACGGACGGCACATCCGGCCGGGCCGCCGGACATGGCAGCAGTCTATCTCACTACCCCACTATCCGGCTATCTCACCACCTCAGATGCCGCGCCCCCAATAGCCGCACCAGCGATGAACGTTCCAGGCGAGATTCTGCTCGTAGTTGAGCAGGCTCGCGTAGTTGGGCAGCTTGACCTCCGTGTCGGCGGGCGAGAAGCACTTGCCGGCATCGGACGCCTTCTTCACCTCGGCGGAGAGCTCGGTCATGAAGGCGAGCTGCTGCTCCATGTCGGCGCGGGTGCCGAGGCGGCCGCCCGCTGGCAGCCGCACCGCGGCGCGATCTCCGGGCGATGCGGCATCCGCGCTGCCCGGACCCCATCCGCGCCGCGCGGCGGTCACAGTCCGAGATAGAACTTCTTGATCAGGTCGTTGTTGTTGAGCTCCTCGGCGGAGCGG
>DASRDL010000247.1:0-9563 GCA_035652635.1 Hyphomicrobiaceae bacterium
TTGCAGGAGAAGCGGCTGGCCGCCGCCGGCCTCGACGTCACGCGCGAGGAGCCGCTGCCCGCCGCCTCCCCGCTCTGGGCCATGCCCAACGTGGTCATTACCCCCCATACCGCCGGTGAGACCCAGCGCTACGAGGACGGCGTCATCGACCTGCTGCTCGAGAACCTCGACCGCCTGTGGCGCGGCGAGACGACGTTGAAGAATCAGATCGTATAGCTGTCGGTTTCCCTCTCCCCGCTTTGCGGGGAGAGGGTTAGGGTGAGGGGCAGCCACACGGGCTGCGGTGGAGCAAGCTGCTGCCCCTCACTCCGGCCCTCTGCCCGCAGGCGGGGAGAGGGAGGAGGCAGGCCGACCCGGAGGAGACCCATGCGCGAGCGCCTGCACTTCCTGCTGCTCAACATCGGCCACTTCATGGATCATCTGTTCACGCTGATCTTCGCCACCGTAGCGGCGCTGGCGCTGCACCGCGAGTGGGGGCTCGGCTATGCCGACCTCCTCAAGTATGCGACGCCCGGCTTCTTCGCCTTCGGCCTCTTCGCTCTGCCCGCCGGCTGGCTCGCCGACAAGTGGAGCCGCGACGGTATGATGAGCAGCTTCTTCATCGGCATCGGCCTCGCCTCCATCGCCACGGCGTTCGCGCGCACGCCCTTCGAGGTCGGCCTCGGCCTGTTCGTGGTCGGCGTTTTCGCCGCCATCTATCACCCCGTCGGCCTCGCCATCGTGGTGGAGAAGTGGAGGAACACCGGCATGCGCATCGCCGTCAACGGCGTGTGGGGCAACCTGGGCGTGGCGAGCGCGGCCCTCATCACCGGCTACTTCATCGATCACGGCGGCTGGCGCACGGCCTTCATCGTGCCGGGCGTGGTCTCGATCGCGATCGGCATCGCCTACACGGCGCTCAGATGGGAGGAGATCACCAGGCCGCGGCCGAAGGTGAAGGCCGCCGTCGCGGCGCGCGATGTGCCGGCCGACGTCAAGGCCTTGCTGTTTCGCGTGTCTATGATCGTGTTCCTGACGACGGCGGTGTCGAGCATCGTCTTCCAGTCCACCACCTTCGCTCTGCCCAAGGTGTTCGACGAGCGCCTCGGCGGGATTGCCGTGTCCGCCACCGTGCTCGGGCAGCTGGCGTTCCTGGTGTTCGCGCTCGCCTCCATCGGCCAGCTCATCGTCGGCCACTACCTCGACCGGCTGGGGCCGCGCACCGTGTTCGCCGCGGCGGCGCTGGCGCAGGTGATCTTCTTCGGCGCCATGCCCGGGCTCGCCGACTGGGCGGCGCTCGTCTGCGCCATGGCCTTCATGCTGGCGGCCTTCGGCCAGATCCCCATCAACGACTACATGATCGGCCGGCTCGCCGACGGCGCCTGGCGCGCCCGCATCTACGGCGTGCGCTATGTCGTGAGCTTCACCGTGCTCGGCGCCGCCCTGCCGCTCATCGCCTTCGTCTACGAGACCTGGGGCTTCGACACCCTGTTCCGCGTGCTGGCCGCATCGGCGGCGGTGATCCTCGCCGCCGTGCTCATGCTGCCGCAGCGCCTGCCGCAGACCGCGCCCGTGCCGGCGCGCGCCTAGGTGGACATCGGCCCGCGGGGGCGACCTACGCGAGGCTCCTGGCAAAAGCGGCCACGGCGTCGGCAGCGGCGGCGAGGTTGCCCTTGCGGGTGAAGCCCGAACCGCCGCGGGGGCCCAGGTCGTGGTCGCCGTCGCCGGCCCAGTGGAAGCGGATCGCCGGCGAGAGGGCATAGCCCCCCACCTCGGCGCGCGAGCCGAAGGGGTCGCGCTCGCCCTGCACGATCAGCGCAGGACACGAAAGCGTCGCCAGGTGCGCGGTGCGCAGCTGATCTGGCCGGCCGGGAGGATGGAACGGGTAGCCCAGACAGGCGAGCCCGGCGATCGCGCCCCCTTTGAACAGCTCGTCGGCGAGGAGGCTCGCCACCCGTCCCCCCATCGACTTGCCGCCGATGATGAGCGGCACGCCGGCAGGCTGGCCGGCGACCGCGGCGCGGTACTCGTCGACCAGGCGCTCGGCCCGCGGCGGCGGCTTGCGCGCCCCGCCGCGGCGCCGTGCGGCCATGTAGGCGAACTCGAAGCGGCAGACGGCGATGCCGCGCTCGGCGAGCAGGTCGGCGACCGCCCTCAGGAACGGCGTCTCCATGCCGGCGCCGGCACCGTGGGCGCACAGGAAGCGGGCGATCGGCTTGGCCGGCCCGGTGATCAGAGAATCGCCCATCTGCTTCGCGATCACAGTCAAGATTTTTTACTGCTCATTTCCTCGGGATGGACAAGTTCGGGCCTTCGTGTTGCCAAGAAGCGACTGTTAATTAGAGGCCAAGCAGGAACGCAAAGCGAACACGGGTGAGTCCCGATGGCAGTCCACGCGTCAGGGTCAGGTCGAATCGGGTGGAGAGCCGAGTCGATATTTTCCACAACTCACGATTCCGTGAACGCAATGCGCGGCCTCCAGAGTCGTTCTCCTGCCATGCGAGTTCCCGGCGGTACTGAGTCATCTGTCCCTGGTCTGTATGTGCGGCGTAGCGGCGGTTTTGCCGGGGAGCCCCGTAGTGTTGTTGCGTCAGCGTTGCGTCGGTTGCGTGAGGAGTCGGTTGCGTCTGCGTCGGTAGGTCTGCGTAGCGTTGCGTTTGCGTCCGATCGAGTGCGTCCGCGTCCAGTTGCGTCTGCGTTCCCGTCCTCCCCCAAGATCATGCTTGGCCCAGCGCTGCTTTCCGCGCGGCGCGCCGCTCTGGCGAACAAGTGTTTGCGTATCGCCAGGCGGCTTGCCGGGCTCGCGGCTGGCCGGCCGAAGCAACGGCTGCAGTGAGTGTCATGTCTGACGAAGGTCACTGGCTTGCGTTGCGGGACGTGGTCGGAGCGCTGATGAAGGCGCTGCGGCCGGCGTCGGGTCCCGCCGAGGAGGAGCGCCGGGGCTGAGAATTCGGCTCCGAGCTTGGAGGGCCGCAATCGGCCGTCCTGGGGCAGGCGCATCCAGTGTGCGACATTCGCATGTCACCGACGGTTTCACGTGACAGGGTTTTGCGTCGTGGAGCCATCTCGCTGGATGCGCCTGCCGCCCGTCCCTGTCCGAGTGCGTGGCGTCGACCAAGACCAAGAAGCAAACACCCCGAGGCGCAAACACATGTCCCCCCAGCATATCAATCCCGTGCAATGGCATCAGGCGGTGGGCTATGCCCGCCAGGTGTGTGCCCGCATCTTCCGTGACGGCGGCACCCCCGCCGAAGCGCTGAGCGCCTTCGGTGTGGCCGTGCCCGGCCCCGACGCCGGGTGGAGCCTTGCGGTCGACCGCATCGCCCAGTCGCTGTGCGCACCGGCGCTGCGCAAGGCGGCGTGAGCCTGGCCGCGGCACGGGGCAGGCAGGCCTGACCGGAGGGCGAGACCGCGCTGGCGCCGGCCCGCGCCGCCCCCCACACACCCATCGACATGGGGCGCCATTCAGGCTAGAACCCGCGCCAATTCCCGCCAACGACGCCGCCGCGGCTCCTGATCCGGGGTCGGGCGCGCCGGCGTGTCTCCAGCCGCAGGCCGCTGCAAGGATGTGTCCCATGTCCCTCTTGCCCGTCATCCAGGATCTCGAGCGTCGCCAGATCGAGGCCGTCACGGCCCGTCGGCGGGTCCCCGAGTTCGGCCCCGGCGACACCGTCAAGGTGATGGTGAAGGTCATGGAGGACGTCGAGATCGACCCCAAGGCCAAGGGGAAAGGCAAGGCGGCCGCCAAGCCCAAGGAGGAGGACAAGGGGCCGGGCTTCCGCCTGCAGGCCTACGAGGGCGTGGTGATCGCCCGCTCCGGCAGCGGCCTCAACGAGAGCTTCACGGTGCGCAAGATCTCCTACGGCGAGGGCGTGGAACGCGTCTTCCCGATCTTCTCGCCCTACATCGCCGAGATCGAGGTGGTGCGCCGCGGCAAGGTCCGGCGCGCCAAGCTCTATTACCTGCGCGGCCGGCGCGGCAAGTCGGCGCGCATCTTCGAGCGCACGGATGCGCGCGCCAAGCGTCTCAATGCCGCCTTCAAGGGCTTCAAGCGGCCCAAGGGCGAGCCCGACGACCTCACCCGCATCAAGGGCCTCGATGCCGAGCTGGCGACGCGGCTGCACGGGCTCGGCGTCACCAAGTTCGACCAGATCGCCAACTTCTCCGATGACGACATCGCCAATGTCGACGAGGCGCTGAGCCTCGGCGGCCGCATCGAGAGGGAGGACTGGGTGAGCCAGGCGCAGGCCTTCGTGGCCGAGCTCGCCGCCGCCGAGGTGCCCGCAGCCGAAGGCCAGGACGGCAAGAAGACCTGAGGCAGGGCCTCCGTGCCCCGCCACATCGGGATCGCCGCCTGCTCGGCCGAGGGGGCGGCCCTGTGCTACCGCACCATCTGCATCGAAGGCCCGGGTCTGCTCGGGGCGCATGCGCACCCCGAAGTGTCGATGCACACGCCTTCGCTTGCCGACTACGTGGCATTCCTCGAACGCGACGATTGGCAGGGCGTCGGCGAGCTGATGCTCGTCTCTGCACGCAAGCTCGCCGGCATGGGCGCCGACTTCCTCATCTGCCCCGACAATACGCTGCACCAGGCGCTGCCGCTCATCCAGCAGCGCTCACCGCTGCCGTGGCTGCACATTGCCGAGGCCGTGGCGGAGGAGGCGGAGCGCCGCGGCTTCCGGCGCATCGGCCTCACGGGCACGCGCTGGCTGGTCGACAGCGACGTCTATCCCGCGAAGCTCGCCGCGCGGGGCCTCGCGGTCGTGCGGCCGGGCGCCGAGGAGCGGGACGAGTGCAGCCGCATCATCATGGACGAGCTGGTATGCGGCATCTTCAAGCCTGAGGCTGCGGCCTACTTTCAGGGCGTGATCCGTCGCATGCGCGATGCCGGCTGCGATGCCGTCGCTCTCGCCTGCACCGAGATCCCGCTCATCATCGGCGACGCCAACTCGCCGCTGCCGACCCTCGACTCCACACGACTTTTGGCGCGCGCGGCGCTGCGGCGGGCGATTGGATAGCTCGGTGGCGGGGTCACAGCCCTCGCCGCGGCCGTTGCGAAAAGCAGCGCACGCCCGGGGTGAGGGGCTGGGCCCGCCGCCGCTCACATCTGGTCGTAGTCCACCATCAGCCGTGGCGACTTGGGCACGGCCTGGCAGGTCAGAATGAAGCCGCGCTCGATCTCCCACGGCTCGAGGCTGTAGTTCTGCGTCATCTCGACTTTGCCCTCGACGAGCCTGGCACGGCAGGTGCAGCACATGCCGCCCTTGCACGAGTAGGGCACGCGGATGCCCGCCGCCAGCGCCGCATCCACCACGTGGCCGCCGGGCGGCACACGGAAGCGGTGGCGGATGCCGTCGAGGATGGCGACCGCCTCTGTTCCTTCTCCCCGCTCCTCTGCGGGGAGACCGGGATCAGACCCCTTGCCCTCGACGTTGCCGTCTTGCCGCTCGCCCTGGCGCAAGGGGTCTGCCCCCGTGGGCTCTCCGCGCAAGCGGGGAGAGCGAGCAACCGGCGCGAACAGCTCGTGGTGGATCCTCTCGCGCGGCACGCCGAGCTCGAGGAGAGCCTCGCGCGCCGCCTTGATCATGCCGCCCGGCCCGCACAGGAACGCATGCGCCACCTCGCGCGGACCGAACAGGGTACGCGCCAGCGCCTTCACCTTTTCTCCGGTGATGCGTCCCTCGAGCAGCGGCGTGCTGCTCTCCTCGTTGCGCGACAGCACGTTGATCAGGGTGAAGCGGCCGAGATGGCGGTCCTTCAGGTCCTCCAGCTCTCCGGCGAACATGATGCTGTCGAGCGAGCGGTTGCCGTAGACGAGTGTGAAGCCCGCCGCCGGCTCGCGCTCCAGAACGTCTGTGGCGATGGCGATGATCGGTGTTATGCCGACGCCGGCGGCGAACGCCACGACATGGCGCGGCCGGCCGTCGCCCGGCGGCAGCACGAAGCGTCCCGCCGGCGGCATCGCCTCGAGCGCACCGCCTGCAGCCAGCGTGTCGTTGGCCCAGTTGGAGAAGCACCCACCCGCCACGCGCTTGATGGCGATGCGCAGTTGCGCATCGCCCGGAGCCGAGCAGATCGAGTAGGTACGCCGCTGCTCCGCGCCGGCGATGACCGCGCGCACGGGCAGGTGCTGTCCAGGCCTGAAGCGGAACGTCTCGCGCAGCGCCTCCGGGATGGAGAAGGTCACCGAGATCGCCTCGGGTGTCTCGCGCTTCGCCTCGAGGATGGTGAGCTTCTGATAGTCGTGCATCGGCCCGCGCTCAGAGGCACTTGAAGTAATCGAACGGCTCGGCGCAGGCCTCGCAGCGCCACAGCGCCTTGCAGGCGGTCGAGCCGAACTCGGAGATGCGAAGCGTGCGGGTCGAGCCGCATCTGGGGCAAGCCACCGTCTCCCGGGCGAACAAGCCGCGAGCGCGGGCGCTGCGCGCCGGGGGGGCGATGCCGAACTCCTCGAGCTTTCGGCGGCCGGCCTCGGTGATGTCGTCGGTGGACCAGGGCGGCGACAGCACCGTCTCCACCCTGGCGTCGGCGAGGCCGGCCTCGACCAGTGCCGTCTCGACGGCGAGGGCGATGGCGAGCGTTGCCGGGCAGCCGGTATAGGTGGGCGTGAGGCTCACGATGATGCGCCCGTCGCGACGCTCGACCCCGCGCAGGACGCCCAGATCCTCCAGCGTGAGCACGGGGATCTCCGGATCCACCACCGCAGCCGCCGCCGTACGTGCGCGCTCGAGATCGGCGTCCTGGGGCGGCGGGAGGGTCGTAGCGGCGGACATGGACGTCACCACGTCGCGCCCGGATGCGCGCGGTGCAGCACCTGCATCTCGGCCAGCATGTGGCCCAGGTGCTCCGTGTGGCGACCGCTGCGTCCGCCGCTCTGCATCCAGCGCTCGCCGGGGCGCTTCAGCGTAGCTTCCCTCAGCACCGCATCGACGGTGGCATCCCACCGCGGCCGGATGGCGGCACGGTCGACGGCGACGCCGGCGACGACGAGCGCGCGCTCGCCCTCGTCCATGGCGAACAGCTCCCCCGTGTACATCCACAGCTCCTCGAGCGCGGCGGCGGTGCGCGCGCGACTTTCCTCGGTTCCGTCGCCCAGCCGCACCACCCATTCCGAGGCGTGGCGCACATGATAGGCCATCTCCTTCACCGCCTTGGCGGCGATCTCGGCGAGACGGCGATCGGCCGAGGCGGACAGCGCCTGGTAGTACGGGTGCATGAAGGCGGCGTAGAGCAGCTGGCGCACCATGGTTGCGGCGAAATCGCCGTTGGGCTGCTCGACCAGCAGCACGTTGCCGTAGGCCTGCTCGTCGCGCAGATAGGCCAGTGCGTCCTCGTCGCGGCCCGTGCCCTCCACCTCGCCGGCGTAGGCATAGAGCAGCCGCGCCTGGCCGATGAGATCGAGCGCCAGGTTGGACAGTGCGATGTCCTCCTCCAGCATCGGCGCTCGACCCGACCATTCCGACAACCGATGCCCCAGCACCAGCGCGTCATCGGCGAGTCCCAGCACGTAGCGGAACAGCGGCTGAGGCGATGCCGCCGCCGTGTCATGCGCCGATGCAGACGCAACAGTCATTGCCAAACTCCACGGGGACGCGGCACGCGGATCCCCTAACCCCTCCCCGCAAGGGGGAGGGGAACCTGGTTGGCGTCCTTGGCCAGACGGCCGGCGAACACGGCCTCACATGTTCCCGACTTCATCGGGCACCTCGTAGAAGGTGGGGTGGCGGTAGATCTTGCTGGCGGTGGGCTCGAACAGCTCGTCCTTCTGGCCGGGGTCGGAGGCGGTAATGGCACTCGACGGCACCACCCAGATCGACACCGCCTCGCCGCGCCGCGTGTAGACATCGCGCGCAGCCTGCAACGCCATGGCGGCGTCGGCCGCGTGCACGCTGCCGGCATGCTTGTGCGGCAGCCCCGAGCGGTTGCGGATGAAGACCTCCCATAGCGGCATGGGTGCCTCGGACATGTCGGCTACTCCGCTGCGATCCTCGCTGCCGCCGCGCGCTCGGCGCGCTTCCTGGCATTGGCCAGCGCGGCCTCGCGCACCCAGGCGCCGTCCAGGTGTGCCTGCGTGCGCACCTTCATGCGCTGGCGGTTGCACGGACCGTCGCCGGCCAGCACGCGCTTGAACTCGCTCCAGTCGATCTCGCCGAAGCGCCAGTGGCCGCTCGCCTCGTCGAACCTCAACTCGGGGTCGGGGAACGTCAGACCCAGGTAGTGGCCCTGCGGCACGGTGGCGTCGACGAACTTCTGCCGCAGGTCGTCGTTGGAGAAGCGCTTGATCTTCCACTTCATTGTATCGGCCGTATGCAGGCTCTCCTTGTCCGAGGGCCCGAACATCATCAGCACTGGCCACCAGAAGCGGTTCAAGGCGTCCTGCGCCATCTGCTTCTGCTCGGGCGTGCCCCGGCAGAGCGTCAGCATGATCTCGAAGCCCTGGCGCTGATGGAAGCTCTCCTCCTTGCAGATGCGGATCATGGCCCGTGCGTAGGGCCCATAGCTGCAGCGGCAGAGCGGGATCTGGTTCATGATGGCGGCGCCGTCGACCAGCCAGCCGATGGCCCCGATGTCGGCCCAGGTCAGCGCCGGATAATTGAAGATCGAGGAGTACTTGGCCTTGCCGGCGAGCAGCTGGTCGACCATCTCCTCGCGCGAGAGCCCGAGAGTCTCGGCGGCGGCGTAGAGATAGAGACCGTGACCGGCCTCGTCCTGCACCTTGGCCAGCAGCGCCGCCTTGCGCCGGAGCGAGGGTGCGCGCGTGATCCAGTTGCCCTCCGGCTGCATGCCCATGATCTCGGAGTGGGCGTGCTGGGAGATCTGGCGCACGAGCGTGCGCCGGTAGGCGGCCGGCATCCAGTCGTTGGGCTCGATCTTGTCCTCGGCGTCGATCTTGGCCTGGAAGCGGGCGAGCTTCGCCGCGTCTTCCGCAGCCGCCGGGTGCTCGTCCTTGACGTTGAGGCCTTGCGTGTACATCCGTGCTCCTCGGCATGTGGCTGGGCCCGGTCGGGATGATACCAGAAACGGCAGGCGGCGGCGCCAGGGCCGCCTGCCAGAGTGTCGCGGCACCGGCCTGGAACGTTTGCGGCGCACATGGGCCGCCAGACGCCGGATGCCGAATCGGCCGCAGTGTGGGAATCTGCCGGCGCGGCCGGGGGCCGCTTACAATTGCGTCGGGTCTCGGGCCTGCCGGAGGGCGCAACGCTCATGCAGAACTGGGTCGACATCCACTACACCTCGCGCGACGGGCTGCGGCTCTATGCCCGCCACTACCCGGCGCCGGGCTCGACGCGCCGGCCGGTCGTCTGCCTGGCGGGCCTCACGCGCAACTGCCGCGACTATCACGACCTCGCCGTGGCGCTCTCGGGAGCGCGCGAGGCCGCCCGCGACGTGTTCGCGCTCGACTATCGCGGCCGCGGCCGCTCGCAATACGCCACCGACTGGAAAACCTACTCCATCCTGGTCGAGCTCAACGACACGCTCGACTTCATGACCATGAAGCGCCTCGAGCGCGCCGCCATCATCGGCACCTCGCGCGGCGGGCTGATCGCCATGCTGATGGCGGCGCTGCGGCCCAACGCCATGGG
>DASRDL010000248.1:0-2411 GCA_035652635.1 Hyphomicrobiaceae bacterium
TTGGCGTAGGCGCAATGGTTTTCATGCACGCAGGAGACTCCCCGTGTCAGCTTTCGCTCGCGCGATCCGAGCCTTGCACCGGGAAAGAAACGTTCAGATTGGCGCAAAGTTTCCAGTGCGACATTGCCTGCACCTCTGCCCACGCTCCGCGCACCGCGTGGCCGGATCCGCACCAGATCGCGCCGGGCGCCGCGGCCCGCTTCAGGAGTCTCGGGGGCGGGGCGGCGGTCTCGTCTCGGGCATGCTTGCCGCCAGGAAGGCCAGGGCCAGGAGGGCCATTCCCGCCAATCCCGCAAAGGCCAAGGTCGTGCCGAGACGGTCCGCCAGGTACCCGGCGCCGATCGTGCTCAGCGCCGCGCCGATGCCGGTGGCGCAGCCGACGACCCCCTGCGCCAGGTTGAAGCGGCCGGTGCCGCGCGAGATGTCGGCGAGCACCAGCGGCACGAGCACGCCCAGCACGGCGCCGGAGATGCCGTCGATCGCCTGCACGGCGACCAGCATGTAGGGGTCGGTGGTCCAGGCCAGCAGGCCGCCGCGCACGGCGAGCGCGGAGAAGCCCATCAGCAGCAGCGGCCGCCGTCCCCAGCTCTGCGCCAGGTGCCCGACGGTCGGTGATACGGCGGCGACCACGAGCTGCGGGGCGATGATGCAGGCCGCGACCAGGGCGCTCGCCCAGCTGCTCGACCGCATCGTGAGCTGGCTGCCCAGCAGCGGCAGCATGGCGGAGTTGGCGAGATGGAAGAGCAGGATGCAGGATGCGAACACGAGCAGGTCGGGCTTGTGCAGGAAGTGGATGACGCGGGCTTGGCCCTTGGAGCCGCAGGCATCGAGGCCGCCGTCGGCACGCACCGGATCCACCTCCGCCTCGCCGATGCCGCGCAACGCCAGCAGCGCCGGCACGACCAGAATGGCCGTCACGAAGAAGACCGCCTGGGCCGACACGAAGTATCCGCAGGCCCCCATCACGCCTGCCGCAAGACCCGTGCCGATCGCCGAGAAGCGGGCGTTGCGCCCGAGCCGCGGGCCGACGGCGGAGTGGCCGACGAGCCCCAGCGTGATGGCGGCGAGCGCGGGGCCCAGCACCGCGCTCGCCCCGACGTGCAGAAGCTTGGCCGCGACAATGGCGGCAAAGATCGGGGCAAGAGCGACGAGGAGTGCGCTGATGCCGATGGCAAGCACGGCAGCGCCGGCTGCGCGCAGCTTGGATCTCGCCCAGTCGACGGTCCAGCCGCCCGGGATCTGGCTCAAAAGGCCGGCAATGCTGCCGATCGCCAGGACGAAGCCGATATCGACCTGCGTCCACTTCTGGGTCGTGAGGTAGACCGACAGGAACGGGCCGAAGCCCGTCTGCATATCGGCGATGAAGAAGGCGAACCAGTCGAGGCCGCGCTGGCTGGCGCGCGAGGGCGCCTTCACAGGACGCGCCGCCTGCTCCGCCTCCCAATCCCGCAAAACGCGCCTCCCCAGGTCGGGGCTCTCGGCACGGCGACCCGCCGCCCTCGGCCCGCGCCCCCTACTCCGACGCCCGGCGCACGACGGCCGGATCGCCCGGCTTGTACTCCGGCGCGCGGCGCAACTGGTCGCGGGTCACATCCACCAGGATCACCGGCTGCTTGCCGGTGCTCTCGAACCGCAGTGCCGACCACTCGACCGCGATCTTGCGCGTGCCGATGCCAAGAAAGCCGCCGAACTCGATGACTGCGGCGCTCACATGCCCGTCGCGATCGACCAGCAGATCGATGATGCGGCCGACATCCTCCTCGACGGCGGTGCGCACCTCCCGACCCAGCACGGACTCCAGCTGGCTGCGCTTGCTGCCCGTAAGGAGGCCGTCGGCAAGGGCCTCGCGCGGCGTGCCCAGCGGATAGGTCTGTGCGGTGCCGGGCTGGATCACCGCCTGGCCCAGCACCACCACCGGGAGGATCGATGTGATGAGGATACGCGTGTGCTTCGACATGGTCTGACCCTCTCGAAGCGGATTTGCCGAGAGAAAGTCGCGGGCCGGCGGTTTGGTTCCCGTCCACGGCCAAGCTCCAGGCTCGCCAGAGCCCACCCGGCCGAGGGAGGTCGAAGAGGCGGATTGTAGGCGTCAGGCGAGCCAGCGCTTGCGCCGCTTGTAGGATTTCACGTCGCGGAAGCTCTTGCGGTCGCTGCCGCCGATGCCGAGGTAGAACTCCTTGACGTCCTCGTTCTCGCGCAGCGACCTGGCGTCGCCGTCCATCACCACGCGGCCACTCTCCAGGATGTAGCCGTAGCCGGCATAGCGCAGCGCCACGTTGGTGTTCTGCTCCGCCAGCAGGAAGCTCACGCCGTCCTTGACGTTGATGTCGCGCACGATCTCGAAGATCTGCTCCACCACCTGCGGCGCCAGCCCCATGGACGGCTCGTCGAGGAGGATCATCGACGGCCGC
>DASRDL010000249.1:0-8019 GCA_035652635.1 Hyphomicrobiaceae bacterium
GCCATGGTGCCTGCATCTCTCCTACATCAAGCCGCACTGGCCCTACATCGCACCGGCTCCCTACAACTCCATGTACGGACCGCCGGACGTCGTGCCGGTGGTGCGCTCGGAGGAGGAGCGGCGCGACCCGCACCCCGTCTATGCCCAGTTCATGGAGCTGCGCGTGAGCCGCACGTTCGCCAAGCCCGGCGTGCGCGAGGAGGTGGTGCCCGTCTACATGGGGCTCGTCAAGCAGATCGACGACCAGCTCGGCCGCCTCTTCGCCTTCATGGAGCAGCGCGGCCTCATCGACAACACGCTGATCGTCTTCACCTCCGACCACGGCGACTACCTGGGCGACCACTGGCTGGGCGAGAAGGATCTGTTCCACGAGCCGTCGGTGAAGGTGCCGCTGATCGTGTGCGATCCCTCTCCGGAGGCCGACGGGGCGCGCGGCACGACGTGTGATGCGCTGGTGGAGGCGATCGATCTCGTCCCGACCTTCATCGATGCGGTGGGCGGCGACGCCGGCGGCCAGTCGCACCGGCTCGAAGGCCGCTCGCTGCTGCCTCTCCTGCGCGGCGAGCGCCCCGCGCGCTGGCGGCGCTATGCAGTGAGCGAGTACGACTACGCGCTCATGCCCGTGGCGGAGAAGCTCGGACGACAGCCCAGCGAGGCGCGCCTCTTCATGGTGGCGGACGCGCGCTGGAAGCTCGTCCATGCGCCGGGCTTCCGGCCGATGCTGTTCGACCTCGAGACCGACCCGAACGAGCTCCGGGATCTGGGCGCCGATCCAGCATACGAAGGCGAGCGGCAACGGCTGTCGGCGGCGTTGCATGCCTGGGGGCTGCGGCAGTCGCAGCGCACCACCCTCTCCGACCAGCAGATCCGCGACCGGCGCGGCAAGTCGCAGCGCCGCGGCATCCTGATCGGCGTGTGGGACGAGGGCGAGCTTCCCGACGAGCTGTGGAGCAGGTATCTGGGTTATGACGGCGCGTGAGGCGCCCGAGCTGCGACGTGCCGTGGCGCCGGCCGCGAGACACGAAGGGGAGGAGCATGCTGCGTCGGATTGCAGTCGCGTCGCTGACGGTGGCGCTCGCTTGCGGCCTCTTTGCATTGGCCCAGCCGGCCGGCGCCCAGGTCGGCGAGCAGCCGATCCGCATCGTCTTCCCCTTCGCGGCGGGCGGCTCGGGCGATGCACTGGCGCGGCTGATCGCCGAGCACCTGCGCACGGGCCTGGGCCAGCCCGCCATCGTCGAGAACCGGGCGGGCGCACAGGGCCGCATCGGGGTGCAGGCGGTGAAGGCGGCCCCCGCCGACGGCAAGACGCTGCTGCTGACCCCGGTGGCGCCGATGTCGGTCTACGTCCACGTCTACCCGTCGCTCGGCTACGATCCCGTGGCCGACTTCCAGCCCGTCGCGCAGGTCGCCACGTTCGACTTCGCTCTGGCTATCGGCCCCCAGGTGCCGGCCAAGTCGCTCTCCGAGCTGGTGGCCTGGGTCAAGGCCAACCCGAGCCAGGGCAGCTACGGCACGCCCGCCGCCGGCACACTGCCGCACTTCTTCGCCGTCAAGTTCGCGCGCGCCGCCGGGCTCGATGTGCGCCACGTCGGCTACCGCGGCTCGGCCGCGGCCATGACCGATCTCGTCGGCGGTCAGATCCCCATGGTGGTGACGACGACCAGCGACGTGCTCGAGCACCACAAGGCCGGCAGCGTGCGGGTGCTGGCGACATCCGACAGGGAGCGCTCGCCGTTTCTGCCCGGCGTGCCGACCTTTCGGGAGGCGGGCTATGACATAGAGGGGTCGGGCTGGTATGCGATCTATGCTCCGGCCGGAACGCCGGCCGAGGTGGTGGCGCGGCTCAACGGCGCCATCGTCGCCGGTGTGCGCACACCGGCGACGAAGGAACGCCTGCTGGCGTTCGGGCTGGTTCCGACCGGCACCTCGGCCGCCGAGCTGGCGGCAATCCAGAAGAAGGACTCCGAGCTGTGGGCCCCCGCCGTCAAGGCCTCCGGGTTCACGCCGCAGCAATGACGGAGCATCCAGTCGCACATGAGTGACGCTCGCCGCATCACGCCCGAGGCCATTGCCGAGACCGGCCGGCGCATTGCCGGCCACATCCGGCGCACGCCCGTCCTCGCCGTGAGCGCCGGCGATTTTGGTCTGGCGGACTTCCCGCTCACCCTCAAGCTCGAGCTCACCCAGCATTCGGGCTCGTTCAAGGTGCGCGGCGCCTTCGCCAATCTGCTCGGCCGGCAATTGCCGGCGGCGGGTGTCGCTGCCGCCTCGGGCGGCAACCACGGCGCGGCGGTGGCCTTTGCCGCCCGCCGGCTCGGGCACAGGGCGCGCGTCTTCGTGCCGGAGATCTCCTCCCCCGCCAAGATCGCGCGCATCCGCGGCTACGGCGCCGACCTCGTCGTCGGCGGCAAGCTCTACGCCGAGGCGCTCGCCGCCTGCGAGGCCTACGTCGCCCGGTCGGGCGCGCTGGCGGTGCACGCCTTCGACGAGCGCGAGACCATCCTCGGCCAGGGCACCGTCGGCGAGGAGCTCGAGGCGCAGGTGCCCGACCTCGACACGCTGCTGGTGGCGGTCGGCGGCGGCGGGCTGATCGCCGGCATCGCCGCCTGGTACGCCGGCCGCATCAAGGTGGTCGGCGTCGAGCCACGCCTGGCGCCGACGCTCGGCATGGCGCTCGCCGCCGGCGGCCCGGTCGATGCCCCGGCCGGCGGCATCGCCGCCGACTCGCTGGCGCCCAGGCGCATCGGCACTCTGGTCTATCCGATCGTGCGCGCCCACGTGGCGCAGGCGGTGCTGGTGGAGGACGAGGCCATCGTCGCCGCCCAGCGGGCGCTGTGGGAGGTTGCGCGCATCGTCGCCGAGCCGGGGGCCGCCGCCCCGCTGGCGGCACTGCTGAGCCGCGCCTACGTGCCGGCCGCGGGCGAGCGCGTGGCCGTGCTCGTCTCCGGCGGCAACACGACGGCCGTCGATTTCGCCGCTGCCGCAACCTGATGCCGTCTCACCGCTTCACCTGCACCCGCACGCAGCGCTGTCATCCCGGCCTCGGGCGTCAGCCCGAGAGCCGGGACCTAGGGCCAAGATTACGCACCAGGATCCGATCGCCCTGGGTCCCGGATATTTCGCTTGCGCGAAATTCCGGGATGACAGCGACGCTTGCTGATCGGAAAGTGCTCCAGCGATCCTTCCGCTACGCCGCCTTGACGCTCTGTGCGGCCTCCAGCCAGCCCTTGATCCTCTCGAGATCGGGCGGGTCGCCGTTGCGCAGGAGCCGCTGGCCGTCGGCGGAGGCGGCGAACGCCAGCACGTCGGCGCACAGCTTGTCGGCGTCCGCCGCGGCGATGGCCTCGGCACTGCGGTAGCCGGCGCCCAGGAGCAGTTGCGCGTGCGTGCCGCGCAGGTCGGGCACGGAGCACACGAGCCGCGCCCCGTCCTGCCAGTCCGTCACCGAGGCGGCGGTGATGTGGCGCGCGTCGAGGCGCTTCGCCAGCTCCGCCGGATCGGCCGCCAGCAGATCGCGCACCGTGGCGATGCCGTGTGCGCGCAGCCGCTCGGCCGTCTTGGGACCGATCGCCGGCCCGTCGACCACGTCGGCGTCGAGCGTGAGATGGAGGCGCGGGGCCGAGGCCTGCGCCGGCGGCGTCGCCGCGGGCTCCGGATCGCCCGGAGGCGCCTCGGCCATCGTCACGCGCTCGAGCTTCGCCATGAGCCCGGTGCCGGAGCGCGGGCGTAGAGCGGCGGGCTCGGCAGCCGGCACCTCGGCGGGCTCCGGGGCGGAGGGCGCATCGGCCGGCGGCGGGGCGCGCAGCGGCACGACGTTGTCGCTGCAGGGCATGGTCTGCGCCTGCGAGGCCGGCGGCGCACCGGGCCCGCCCGACGCCCGGCTCGGCTCGATCGGGAAGAGCTTGGACACCTCGGGGAGAGGTGGCCGCACGGACAGCACCTCGAGCGCGTGCAGGTCGCGCACCATGCGGTCGTCCTCGGGCAGGTTGACCTCGACCGTGCCGGTGGCGATGAGCTCGTCGTACATGCGCTCGACGGTGCGCCGTTCCTCGGCGTCGGCGATGCGCCCGGCGATGAGCCGGAACGGCACCTGCGCCATGGCGGCAACGGTTGCTGCGGCCAGCGGCACGTGCGGTGGGCTGGCGCCGGAGTCGCCGATGGCCCGGTCGAGCACCGCAGCAAGCCCGAGCGTGGCGTGGCGGATGAGCTGCGCGACCAGCCGCCGCGCCACGGGATCGAGGCCGGCCGGCGGGTCGACGACCCCGCGCTGGAAGTCGTAATGGGCGATCAGCTTCTCGTAGGAGCCGTTGGCGAGCTGCGCGCCCCGGCACACGAGCTCGGCCAGCCAGTTGGGGCCCGCCGGCACCTCGACCGCGAGCGCCGCGAACTCCTGCTCGCCTTGCCTCGCGAGCGCGTCGTAGGACTTCGAGATGCTCCACTCGACGGCGCGGTGGATGTTGTTCTCGGCCTCCGACTGGCCGGTGTGAAAGGGCTGCAGCGGATCGGTGTAGTAGTGGCCGAGCACGCCGGCGGCGTAGGCGGCCGTCGGCCATTGCTCCTGGCCCAGCGCGTCGACGAGCTGGCCGTACCAGCTGCGCACCTTGTCCGGCGCGCCGCCCCAGAAGCCGTCGCGCGGATGCAGCACGTGGTTCTTGAAGTCCTTGAAGCGGTTGTCCGGCGCCTTCGAGCCTTCGAGGTAGGGCTTGGCATGGTCGAGGAACAGCCGCTGCCACTGCTCGGCCTGCGCGCAGCGCAGATGGCGCAGGGCATCGAGCGCCAGCTTGTGATGCGTGCCGGACGCATGGCCGGCATAAATGATGCGGAAGAGGATATGCATGGGGTGGGATCCCGCGCAGGTTCGGGGCTCGGCGAACGGCACGAGGCGCCACGTTTAGGCCGAGTCGCGGCCGCGTGCGATGCACGCATCGCCGGCTGGGGATGCCGGTGCTCCGTCGACGGCGGGAGGCGGGCGCCCCGGGCCGGCCGGCGTCGGCCCTTGCCAGGGCAGGACCGATTCTGTAAGCCCACCGGGCAGGCGCCGCGGCCACATCTCCCGATCCGGCGCCCTGTGCGGCGCCCCGCCAGCCCTGTCGGGAGGGGGCGCCGGCGCTGCCACATGCCAAGGCGGGCCCGTAGCTCAGCGGTAGAGCATCTGACTTTTAATCAGGTGGTCGTTGGTTCGATCCCAACCGGGCTCACCAGTCTTGCGCATCAGTCGGAGCGAATCGGGCGGCCGTTTCCGGTCGTCGGTGCCGTGCGATAAGGCGGTTGCCGGTGCCCGCGGTCGCACCCACATGCCCCTCACCTGCGATCCTTCAGGCGGCGCGCGTGCGCGGCGACGATGTAGCAGTAGAGCCCGGTCAGCAGGAATCGCTCGGCGATGAACACGTAGGCGAGGGCCGGCGGCAGGAAGGTGCGCGGGCTGCCGGGCGGCAGGGAGCCGAGCTCGATCGTGCGCAGCACGCCGGCGCCGATATAGACGAGCAGCACCGCCACCATTAGGCCGAACGCCTTGCGGCCGGCGACGGCGTAGCTCCCGACCGCGATCGACAGGAAGCCGAGCTGGGACATGGCTTCGCCGCCGAGCAGCTGCACCTGCGCCGGGCTCAGCGGCAGGCTCGCGAACTGGCTGCGCACGACGAGCAGGAACAGGAGCGCCAGGCCTGCACCCTGGAGCCATTGCTGCGCATGCCTGAGCCACGGGCGCCTGTCGTCCTCTCGCGCCAGGATGGCGCCCGAGTAGACGAGGAGGTAGGAGGCGATATCCTGCGCGCGGTCCGACAGGCCGGTCGGGCGGCTCGGCTCGAGCAGGCGGCTCTCGATCGCCGCGGCCACCAGCGCCCACGCCGCCGCGAACAAGGCGAGCACCGTGTAGAGCGGCGCATGTTCTCTCACCTGCCGGGCGACGTAGTAGGCGACGGCACAGCACGCCAGCGCCGAGTACCAGCCCGCGCGATAGTTGAATGCCGTATCGAAGATGGTGGCGTCGAGCCACTGCGAGACCTGGCTCATGGTCGTTTCCCCCGGTCGTTATTCGCCGGCCATTGCACCCCGCCGACAGAGGATCGTTTTTGGCACAAGGCGTGCCGCTTGTCTCAAGGCACGGCGAGCGGGGCGAACGGCAGTGCCCGGCCGGTCGGGCCGCGTGGGGCCCGTCGTGATGTGCAGGACGCAGACGATCCCGCGCCGAGCGGCCGGAGCGGCGAGCAGCCGCTGCGCGTTCATCGCAGGGCGGGGTCAGCAGTCGTCATCGTGATCGTCGTCATCGCAGCCGGTGCGGCGGGCAAGACGAGCACTGCGCCCTCCCGGCTTCTTGGCGGCGACGGCGGGGTGGACCTTCTTGCCGCGACGTGACGCGGCCGCGGGTCGCCTGGGCGGCGGAGAAGGCTCGGCGGCCACGCGCGCCGGCCCGGCAGCAGGAGGCCCGGTCGCGATCGCCGGCGCTTTCGTCTGCGCCGACGGTGGGATGTCGAGCGCGGGAGGCGACGGTCTTCGCCCCGGTGCCGGCGTCGACGGCACCGTTATGGTGGGGACATACGGCGCGGACGCCATGCCCGCGGCGGGGGGCATGACTATCCAGCCGCCCACGAAGCCCACCGTGAGCGCGGCGACGCCACAAAGTGCGAAGCGGAACATCGGGCACCTCTACGCGGAAGGAGGTGCAAGCATCAATTAAGCATAGGTGCGGGGCCGGCTGTTCCCGAGGGAACCAGCAAGAAAATTCATGCACGGTCGGAACCGCGCACGGCTGGCAACTTCAGGCCGATTCCAAACAGGCGGCGCCCCGGTTGAGGGGCGAGGCGCCGCCAGGTATGGCTCGACCGGTCTGTGGGGGTGCCGGAGAGCCGGCTGTGCATGGAGAACGCCCCGGCGACCGTTCTATTCCATGGTGCCGTCACACGGGCGTGCACGCTCCCGCGATGCGACGGGCGCCGACCTCGACCTCGTCCCACAGCAAACCGGGCCGGCGCGCCAGACACGTCTTGTCGTGGACGGCTTCCGGCAGGCCTTGAATCTCCTCCGTGCTCACGTCACAGCACATAGGCACTGGCGAGGAGCATGACCACCAGTGCACCCACCCCGGTACCCGTCGCGATGGCCCACGACGGCCACCCCGAGCCGATCTCGGCGACGCCGTACTGCGCCAGCTTCTGACGGGCGGAGGCGTGGCCGGCGTGGCGATCGAGGCACCGCTTCCAGTCGGCAATGGCGCGGTCGATCTTCTCCAGCTCCTCCTCGAGGCATCCGCGCAGGTAGTACACCTCCGCAGCACGCGGATTGAGCCGCGCCGCGAGATTGTAGAGCATCATCGCCTGCTTGGGATGATTGAGGCGTGCATGGAGCTTGCCCTGCTCGCGGAGCGCCCGGGCGCCCAGGCGATGCCGCGGCGATGGGCCGACCACCCATCGGCACAGCCGATAGGCCGCGTGCGAGACGGTCGCGGCGCTGGCGAGTGCGCCGAGGAGGAGAATGATCCGATGCAGCAGCTCGTTGCCCGGCTGGCACCCGAACAGGCCTTCCAACGCCGGCCACCAATCCATTGAACACCCCCGACGCGGCGCACCAATGCGCAAAGCCTATCACTCCGCACATAGCCCAGTGCGGCAGATTGGGCACACATTCGGGATTATTGTCTTGGTAACGGACTACGTGGCGTCCAAGCACGCGGCCTCGAGAAGGGCCTGCGGTGCGAGCCAGATGCGAGGGGCGGCCCCGAGGACGATCTGCTCCTACAACGGGCGGCGGGACCTGCCGGCCGGGCGATGACGCGGTGGTCCTCGCAGCGTCAAGGCTTGCAGCACGGCGCTCGGGCTGCGGAAGGCGGGATGAGCGGCGGGACAGAGAGGCCGCGGCCCGCGCCAGAGCAGCGTGAAGCTCGGGACGACCGGCCTGCCGACCCAGTTCGCGAGAAGGTTGCCGCACACCTCACAGGCAAAGACCGCGCGCGCCGCATTGCGCCAGGTTCTCTCTTCGCTTCCGCTCGCGTAGCGCGACTGGCAGACGTCGCATTGGATCGAG